>JBDSSX010000174.1:0-7962 GCA_039928555.1 Nitrosospira sp.
GCTTGGCGCTCAGCAATTGGCTCGGGCTCTTCTCAAACGCCGCAATGACGCCCGGTTCGCCCCTGCGTATGCCTTCGGCAAGGAATTCTGTCGCCAGGATAGTTTTTCCGGACCCGGATGGCCCGACCACAAGCAGCGAATAGCCCGCCGGCAAGCCGCCGCACAGCATCTCGTCCAGGCCAGCCGTTCCCATGGGAACGCGTTCATCGCTTGCGGATGCCATCTTTGCCAACTTAACCGCTTCGCCCTTTTCGATTATTACACGCGGAAAGACTTCGATGCCGTTATCACTGATACGGAATGTATGCAAACCCAGGGCCTGGGCCTGGCCGCGCATTTTGACTACCTGCATCTTGCGCACCATGGAATTGCGATGCAGGTTCTGCGTAAGAGCCAGGATGCCATCGGCCACGGTAAAGACAGGGCTCGCTTCCGATTCCGGCGACAGGTATTCACCGATCAGGAAGGTGGTGGCCTGCCAGCTCGTCATTTGCATGCCCAGTTGCTGGATGAAGCGCTGCAGATCGACCACACCGTGCTCCCCCTGCTTCACTGACCTGACGACGGAGCGAAACGAATCGACAAAAACGAGGCTGGGGGCAAAGTTTCTCACTTCTTCCTCGATGCGTGCCAAAACGCGGTCGAAACTTCCGTCCATGAGGTCGGCTGACAGGTTGACGAAGCGGATCGACACGTTGATTTTGCTAATGTCGAAAAAGGGAAATTGCTGTTGATAGCGCAGCATCTTCAATGCGGGTTCGCCCAGTACGGTGAAGAAGAGCGCCCGCTTGTCCGCGTTGGCCAGCGAGAACATGATCTGATGGGCAAGGGTGGTTTTTCCGGTTCCGGGCGTGCCCGCGATCAGGTTGAATGAAAACTCCGGCAGGCCGCCCCCCAGCAGGTAGTCCAGACCGGGAACGCCAGTTGGCAGGCGGTGTAGGGATAGTTTCTCACTCATTTTTGAATCTCCTTGCTAATGTCATGTAAAGGATCGATACCCCACGCCAACCCTAGAATATGGGTAGTTAACGTCTCGCCTATTAGGGATGACAGGATATCGGTAAAAGTGATCAGCTTCAGAGTCGCGGCTTCGCTGGCTTGCGCGGAATTTTGCGCTTCCAGGCTCGTTTTGAGCCCTGCAAAGCGGTTATCAGATTGCGGGGCCAGCGGACCGGTTGCAAGCCAGGAAAAGGTTGACTGGCTCAGAAATATACATCTCGCGTAAAGGGAGTTGAAACCATCTTCACCGACGATCGAAATGATTTGGTTCGCCATTCGCTCCCATAAGTCAATCGCGGCATCCACAATCTTATCGGTGGGCTGTGCCATGAGACTTTTAATTAGCTGGTGGCGCTGAGGGTCATTAGTTTCCATGTTGGGATAGTCTTCGATGGATTACTAGGATGGGCGCAGAGATGAGTGACTTGGAATGCATTATTTCATTATCATTACAACATTCCGGAAGGTCTCTGAATAGCTGTAGAATTTTACAGGTGTACATACATGCTTGTTGTAACGCAAATTGAATAGCTTGCCATTCAATTTGGTGCGAATCTTTCAATTGAATTTATGTTCTAATTAAATTATTATAATCAATAAATTGTAAAAAGTTAATGTGCTTTAAATTTCTGAGTGCCAATGCCATGCCCCGCACAATCGAGAAAGGTCTGGCGGCAGGATTCTTCCGATACCTCACCAAACCCATCCAGGTCGACGAGTTCATGGAAACGCTGGACCTGGCCATAAAACTTGGAGAGCATGTAAAACCGGGGAGGCACAACCAGCGCAACCTCCCTGAAGGGGTGATGGGGTGACCTTGACTCGCGTAGCTGGTTAACAAAAAAGCCGATGACATCAACCGATCAGACTGCCTCCCCCGGTTTTTCATGCTCTCCATATATGGTGACACCGGCAAAGGCAAGCATCCTGACGGTCAATAGCGGCTCGTCGAGCATCAAGTTTGCGTTATTCCAGACGGATGATTCGTTGCGGCGGGTTCTGGATGGCAGGATCGAACGCATTGGACTATCGCAGCCCCTGCTGGTAGTGAAAGGCGTCGAGCAGCGGGATAACTTCGCGCGCGCGGTAACGATGCCGGGCCGCACGGCAGCGATGGAATGCCTGGTTGATTGGCTGAAGGAACGGACCGACTGCGAGCCGTTGATCGCGATAGGCCATCGCATCGTCCATGGCGGACCAAAGTATAGCGCTCCGCAGAGAATCACGCCGGAGATGATCGAGGCGCTACGCCAGCTCAGTCCATTTGATCCCGGGCATTTACCGGATGAAATCCTGTTGACCGAGGCTTTTCATCGGCGGTTCCCGGATTTGCCGCAGATCGCTTGCTTCGACACGGCATTTCATCGCGACATGCCGCGCGTGGCACGTCTGCTGCCAATCCCGCGCCGCTACGATGCGATGGGCATTCAACGCTACGGCTTTCACGGCTTATCCTATGCCTATCTGATGCAGGAACTCGAACGCCTCGCGGGCGCAAAGGCTGCAAAAGCGCGCGTCATCCTCGCTCATCTGGGCAACGGTGCAAGCATGGCGGCCGTGCTTGACGCACGCAGCATTGATACGACGATGGCGCTCACCCCCGCAGCGGGCCTGATGATGAGCACCCGTTCCGGCGACATGGATCCTGGACTGGTTTCGTTCCTGGCGCGAAGCGAACAGATGACGGCCTCCCGATTCGACCAGATGATGAACCATGAGTCGGGCCTGCTCGGCGTATCCGGCACCAGTTCCGACATGCGCGACTTGCTCGCGCGGGAAAGCGGAGATATCCGGGCGGCTGAAGCGGTGGCGCTGTTCTGCTACCAGGCAAAGAAGTGGATCGGCGCCTATGCCGCTGCGCTCGGCGGACTCGACACGCTGGTTTTTGCCGGGGGTATTGGCGAAAACGCGGCGCCGGTTCGCGCACGCATATGCGAAGGGCTCGGCTTCCTTGGCATTGAACTGGATGAGTCGCGCAATGCGGCGCATGCCGGTGTGATTTCCACGGACGGCAGCCCGGCCACGGTTCGCGTCATCCGTACGGACGAAGAGCTGATGATGGCCATGGCGGTTTGCCGTATTCTCGGCCTGGATACATCAATACGCATAGACCGAGGAAATTAAAACATGACAATACATTCAGAGAGCCTCACTCCGGAATTGCTGCGCAAGATGGATGCCTATTGGCGCGCCGCCAACTATCTGTCGGTCGGGCAAATCTATCTCTACGACAATCCGCTGCTGAAGCGGCCGCTGACCATCGCGGATGTGAAGCACATGCTGCTGGGGCACTGGGGCACGACTCCCGGGCAAAACTTTATCTATGTACACCTGAACCGGGTCATCAGGAAATATGATATCAACATGATTTACGTCTCCGGTCCCGGGCACGGCGGACCCGCACTCGTGGGCAATACCTATCTCGAGGGGACCTATAGCGAGATTTACCCCGATATGAGCCAGGATGAGGCCGGGCTTCGAAAGCTCTTCGGTCAGTTTTCATTTCCGGGGGGAATTCCAAGCCACGTATCGCCGGAGTGCCCGGGCTCGATCCACGAAGGCGGAGAGCTGGGCTATTCGCTCAGCCATGCATTCGGGGCGGTGTTCGACAATGCCGATCTGGTTGTCGCCTGCGTCGTCGGCGACGGCGAAGCGGAGACCGGACCGCTGGCCACGGCGTGGCATTCCAACAAGTTCCTTGATCCCATTACCGATGGCGCGGTATTGCCGATCCTGCATCTCAACGGTTACAAGATCAGCAACCCGACCGTCCTGGCTCGCATTACCCACGATGAGCTGGAACAGTTGTTGCGCGGCTATGGCTGGACGCCCTACTTTGTTGAGGGCGATGAGCCGGAGAAGATGCATCAGCTTATGGCCGAGACCCTGGACAAGGCCATCGAAGATATCCGGCGCATCCAGATCAATGCCCGAAACAATAACGATACCACGCGTCCGCGCTGGCCGATGATCGTCCTCAAATCTCCCAAGGGCTGGACGGGGCCGAAGGTGGTCGATGGGCTGCAGGTTGAAGGCACTTTCCGTTCGCACCAGGTGCCGCTCTCCAGCCCGGCCACCCATCCCGAACACCTCAAGCTGCTGGAAGATTGGCTGAGGAGCTATCGGCCGGAGGAACTTTTCGATGAACAGGGACGCCTGAAAGTGGAGCTGGCCGAACTGGCACCCCAGGGGAACCGGCGCATGGGCGCGAATCCCCATGCCAACGGCGGTATTCTGCTGCGCGACTTGCGTATGCCGGATTTCCGGGCCTACGCTGTCGACGTGCCCTCGCCGGGAACGCCGGGCATCGGCGATACGCATGTGCTGGGGCGTTTCCTGCGCGATGTGGTGAAGATGAACAGCGAGCAACGGAATTTTCGCGTCTTTGGCCCCGACGAGACGCTCTCCAACGGCCTGGAGGCCCTCTTCGAAGTGACCAAGCGCCAATGGGTTGCCGCGGGCGGCTCCAACGATGAGTTCCTGGCCCCAGATGGGCGAGTATTGGAAATGCTCAGCGAGCATCAGTGCGAAGGCTGGCTTGAGGGATATCTGCTGACCGGCCGTCACGGGCTTTTTAACTGTTACGAGGCATTCATCCACATTATCGATTCGATGTTCAACCAGCACGCCAAATGGCTGAAAGTCACCTCGCAGCTGCCATGGCGGCGGAAAATCGCTTCGCTCAATTACCTGCTGGCCTCCCATGTATGGCGGCAGGATCACAACGGCTTTACGCACCAGGATCCCGGCTTCATCGATCATGTCGTCAATAAAAAAGCGGAGATTGTGCGCGTGTACCTGCCGCCGGACGCAAACTGCCTGCTCTCGGTAATGGATCACTGCCTGCGCAGCCGCCACTATGTCAACGTCGTCATCGCGGGCAAGCATCCGGCGCCGCAGTGGCTGTCAATGGATGCCGCTGTCAAGCACTGTACCGAAGGCATCGGCATCTGGCAGTGGGCAAGCAACGACCAGGACGCCGCACCCGACGTGGTCATGGCATGCTGCGGCGACGTGCCCACGCTGGAGACCCTCGCCGCCGTATCCATCATGCGTGAGTATCTGCCTGAACTGAAAATCCGCGTGGTCAACGTCGTTGATCTCATGAAGCTGCAGCCGCAAACCGAACACCCGCACGGATTGAACGACATGGATTTCGACGAGCTCTTCACCAAGGACAAGCCGGTCATCTTTGCTTTCCATGCTTACCCGTGGTTGATCCACCGGCTGACTTATCGCCGCACCAACCACGACAACATCCACGTTCGCGGTTACAAGGAAGAGGGCACTATTACAACGCCCTTTGATATGACGGTGCTAAACGATCTGGACCGCTTTCATCTCGTGATGGATACCATCGACCGGCTGCCGCAAACCGGCGACAAGGGGATCCATCTGAAGCAGCAGCTCAAGGACAAGCTGATCGAGCACAAGCAGTACATCGACAAGTACGGTCAGGATCTGCCGGAAATCCGGAATTGGAAATGGTGCCAGCCCACGACCGCGGAAAGCGTCAATCCATCAGCATGAGAATGCATGCTCTTGTTGCAGGCCACGAAAAGGAGAAAAATACGAGCTGTTATTCCAGTTTTGGAAAAATGACTGATGGTTGCGCCCTAAACCCTAGTATCGTCCTCCGAGTATTGATCGCTATGCGCACATGGCCATCTGTCCGTACCCTACCCAGCTGATCAGGCATTGGCAGCTCGCTGATGGCATTGATATTACTATACGCCCGATGCGCCCGGAAGACGCCGAATTGGACCAAAAATTCGTGCGCAAACTGTCAGAAGAATCAAAATATTTCCGCTTCATGAACACGATGCATGAGCTTTCAGACACCCTGTTGGCATCCCTCACGCAGATCGATTACAGTAGGGAGATGGCTTTGATCGCCGTTACCCAGCAGCAGGACACAGAAATTGCTTTGGGTGTCGCCCGTTATGCCATCAATCCGGATGGCACTTCCTGTAAATTCGCGCTGGTGGTGGCCGACAATGTCACAGGTAAAGGGTTGGGGCAAAAACTCATGATTTCGCTGATGGAGGCGGCGCGCCAACAAGGACTGAAGACAATTGAGGGCGAGGTATTGAACAAAAATTACAATATGCTCAAGCTCATGAATCGATTGGGTTTCTCGACTGAACCCAGTGAGGATCAAGGAATTATGAAAGTGACCAAGCGACTGTAGCGATAAGAGATACGGGAAAACTGCTTCTCAAGCTCTCGCGATGACGATTACTTGGCCCAATTACATATCAGATACCTGGGCTCTGAATTCAACAGCTTGCTGCAAGACAAATTGCTCTGCATGATTCTGTGGTTTCCCCGTTTTTGAATAATTCTCACCAGCTTTATATCCATTTTTCCAAGCTGCCTCGCATATAGGGTCGCCGAATATATGTTTGGTGTGCGTAATATTTCTCGCAAGCTCGCTTAAATTTTTTTCCCCCGATGCGGCGAAATAACCCCCTAGCGTGCATAGCGGATAGTCTGTGGCAGCAGCAATACTTGATCTCGGAAAAGCAATTACCGAGGTTAGCGAAAAAAGTATAGATAGAGATATAAAAATATTCCTCGCTCTCATATATCCTCTCCAGTTGATTTATTCTTGATGGTGCGCCTATTGCACGCCTCATAATATTATTGAATCCGCAAGACTTTGTCAATATATATATGTCTAAAGTCCTACTTGTAACTCTTGACGGCAAGGTCGAGTGCTGGAATAAGTCATCGGTTACTTGAATCCATTGATTATAGTTCTCCAGCAGAGGCATATTATTATCAGCAACTGGCCGAAGAGATCACGCTAGAAGGGGGCGACTCAAAGTTGCAGCATTGCCAAGCCGAAACTCGTGAGCTGACCCCAAATACGTTATCGGTAATTGCGCGAACGAAAAAGTAAGAAAATTCTTTCTATCATTTACAGTTGATAACCTATTTTATCAACTGTAAATCTCAAATCCGGCCTTGTTTCGACCGCAGGGACTCCAAGGCTCCACGACCACCGAGGCGCAGTACCAAACGGTGTTAGCACAATCCCGCAGGCCTCCGGACCCACCTAGTCAGATGCTTAACTGGCTCTGTCGGAACAAGGTCGAGTATCTGAACCTCGCACCCGGCCGCCTCGGGATGACGCCGACCTCATCGTAACGGCATTCGTCGCCGGAAGTGCAGTCCGAATTCTTATCAGGTCAAATTCCAACAAAGGTACGTAAAGTCCCACAGGAGTTTGCGTAATCAACTGAGCAGCGGAAGAAAACCAGGATTCATGAACTTCCAAAATTCGAGGTGGGTTAGTCGATCAATTTTGGAGACTTGATACCGACGGAGCCGCTCGTCGGAGAAATCATACTCCCCCAGCAGGTTCACATGGCGCCCGGAAGCGGCGGAGCCGTGCCGCAGCGCCTGGACGAATTCCTCGCGTTTGGCGGGGTCGTCGATGGCGGTTCAAACTGCTGCGACAGATACAGGTAATTCCAGCAGACAATGCAAATCGTTGATGAGGCGCTTGCAGGCCTCGGCAAGCTTCTGATCCTCCTTTTCGGCGTTCAAGAACTCCCGTGAGCTGCCAACGGACACAGCACGGGTGAAGCGATGCACGTGCTCGATGCCGTTGAGCACTTTTTGCTCGCACATCTGCGAAGACTGCTGGAAGCATCCCAAACGCACCGTAGACCGGTGCTGGCTCGTCTCCGGAAGGCTGCCTGAATGGCGCCCGACGTCTCAAATCCTGTGGGACTTTACGTACCTTTGTTGGAAATTAACCTAAATCATTGAATTTATTAGTTTTCACTTCACTAGCGTACGATTTTTTCCGTTTCGTGAGCTGACCCCGCATTCGCCACTTCCTGGGTAAAGCCGTCAATTGTTTTCCAGCTTCGCGCCACACCACCGGCGGCCGGACTGACGGTCGTCAGGGTTGGTGTGGGTCCCGTCCCGATCTCCGCTTGCAGCACCGCG
>JBDSSX010000175.1:0-3020 GCA_039928555.1 Nitrosospira sp.
AACGCTTCCACCCAGTGTTTCGGCGCCGGTTGGCCGGATTCATTGGTTCCGCTCCAGTGGGATGGTATTTTAGCTCCAGCATCATCGGCACGCCGCTCCGGCGGTGTTTTGCAACCGCCAATACTTAGCACGAAGATTGAGAGAATGGCTAGCCCAAGGATCTTTGGCATGCGTTTTCGCCAGATTGAGAGGCCAATTGGTAACAGTGGAGTCCAGGGAAGCCTATAGCGGCTAATTTGCCGTGACAAAAGTATATAGACGAATCTGCTATCGTCTTGCAACAAATTTTATCTGATTTTTCTGGCACCGTAGATGAAGCTGCTCCATGCAGCAATCGTGGAATTCCGACTGACTATATCTACAGGAGGAATGAAAGATCACCTCTATAAATGCGAATTTTCCGATAAGAGTTGATGTTGCCTAAGGGGAGCATTATATAACAATATCTCATGTATGATAATAAGAACAATTCTCGTTAGTATTTATGAGTGAAATATTGTTGAGGACGGGTTAAATCAGTAATCCATTGATGATTCAAGTAGGGTCTGTGCCGCTTATCGGGCACAACTGCGCCTGACCGCGTTGAATATCCTGCAGAACCCCGCGCAGGCAAAGGATAGTCAGGATTACTATCTCGAGATGACCAAACGGGAGGAGATTCTGTTTTTTCGGTACCCGCCGAGTATTATGTACGCAGATTATCAATAAGGAGACCCATGAACACGCAAGAATACATGTCAAGGTTTAAACGTTTTTATTGGATTGCCTTGACGGCATTGTGGGTAGCGGCATCGATCAGGCCTGGTTTTGCGGATGATGCGCTGAGTAGAAGGGACAGGCAGACCGGTTTTCTGGTTGTGGCAGCGGATCGCGGTTTTATCGGCAACGAAGAAATTATCGATGAGTTCCAGCAATTTGCAAAGACACGCAATGCCTCGTTGACCTTTGTCACGGATGAGCGTACCGGGAAATACCTCAGAAGCGGCTTGGATAGGCTGCTGAAAAAGGGGGCCGAGCGTATCGTGGTAGTTCCACTGTTCATTTCTGCGGCGGCGCCACGCTATGAGCTCGCCCATCAGTTGCTGGAACGCGAGAAGCTCGATGTGCCCGTTTCCTACGCGCGTCCTTATGGCGAGAGCTACTTTGCGGTTGAGGATCTGGCGGATAAATTCCGCACCATCCCGCAACTAGCGGATACGAATCTGATCGTTGTTGGTTATGGGGCGGTCGATAGCGACAGCGAGCGGAAGATGCAGGCGGACTGGAAACGTATTGCTGAGAAAGCCGCTGCCGGGTTTGGTTTTGCATCTATCAATATATTGATCGGGCATGATAAAAAGAAAAAGGATGATGATGCAGAGGCGCGCACCGCCAAATTAACGCGAGAGCTGGCTGCCGCCGTGAATAGGGATGGTGATGGCGGCCGCGAAACTGTCGTGGTACCGTTTCATCTTGGCCCCAAACTCGACAGCATGATGTCGTTCGACGCGAGACTTCAGCAACTGCTGCCTCCCGGCGCTAAATTCCTGGCCGATGGTGGTTCGGAAGTTCGCGTGGATGCCAACCCGGCCCTCAGAAGTTTGGCCACCTGGCTGCAACGTGAAGCCAATCAAAGTCAACCGCTTGCCAGGGAAGACATTGGTGTTGTAATCCTGTCCCATGGTTCCGATTTCAATTGGAACGAGACCATGCGTGAGGCGGTCCAGCCGCTGATGAAGCAGTATAAAATCGAGTTCGCATTCTCCATGGCGGATCAACCAACTATTGAACGCGCGCTCCGCAAGCTGGAGCAGCGCGGTGCAAAAGCGGCAGTAATAGTGCGCGTATTTGCCATGGAAGGTAGTTTCCGCGGGCCTATCGAACGTATGACCGGCCTGGATATAGAAGGCGTGGCGCAGGACATCGTGGATGTATACGCCGGGTACGGTCATAGTCATAGTCATGGACATGGACATGGACATGGGGCAGCCCCCTCCGTTCCGGCACCCCGTATTCGCACTAGCCTGCCAATTCAGACAGTGGGCGGCCTGGGCGCCAGTCCCTTGTTTGCAGCCGCACTGCTTGAGCGGGCACGCGCACTCTCCAAAAATCCCGCACGCGACACGGTAATTCTGGTCGCGCACGGTTCCGGCAGCGACCACCAGAACGAGCTGTGGACCAAGGCGCTGGAAGATATGGCGGAGCAGATGCGCAAGACTGATGGAAAGGAGTTCCATGCAATCCGGGTGGCTACCTGGCGGGAAGACTGGCCCGATAAGCGCGCGCCGTGGGTGGACAAAATACGTGCAATGGTTGAGGACGCAAAAACGCAAGGGGGAAAAGCTATCGTCATTCCCGCGCGAACCACCGGGCAAGGTCCTGAAGACAAATTTCTTTCGGGGCTTGAATATGATCTGGGTAGCGGCTTTGCACCGCATCCAATGTTTGTTCAATGGGTGGATGAGCAGGTCAGGGCGGGGCTGGCACGATTTGCTGATATTCGCCGTACCCGCATGACCACGGCGGAGGCGAAGAGTCACGCCTCCTATCCGGAAAAATGGTTATGGTGGTGAGCGCCGCTGGAAACAGGCGTTGGGAAACAGGGGCAGGCAGGCCGGGCTGATCCAGCCTGCATTCGGTTCCGTACATGGCGCCCAGGCTGTAAGTCAAGTCATTATAAAAATGAGAATCATTTGCGATAATAGATGGATTAAAAATAAGAATGAGAACCCAACGGGCAAACCCGTGTTTCCTTTCTCCTCCCATCCGTCATTATATATCTCCAATCTAATCATTAGCCTATACAGATACATGCCGCAATGAGCACCATTGCAATTTGTTTCTATTGTAAAAACGTTTTCCTTGTATGATAATAAGAACAATTCTCGTTATTGTTTACAAGTGAAACACAGGAGGTGTTAAATGCTTCTGGACCAGCAGTCTGCTGATTTAAGTACGGTTTTTGTCGCTCATCTGGCTCAACTGCGGCGGGTTGCGTTGAATATCGTGCGCAACCCCGAGCGGGCAGAGGATATCGTGCA
>JBDSSX010000176.1:0-7703 GCA_039928555.1 Nitrosospira sp.
ACTGCCATGGGTAAACAGATCGGCGAACTGGCGGCAACCAAGTACCTGCGGCCGGTCAAGTAGGGGACGAGACCCGGTGCAGCCCATTCCTGGATGGAGTTGCGCCGCTATACCGTTTGCGCTTTAGGGAAGTACGCAGAATTCGGAAAAAAATCGCCAATGAAGGTTAGCGGATTCAGGATAATTTTTCTATCATTATCACGTTGTCACGTATTAATGCAACCCTTCAACCCATAGTCGGAGTGGTTGATCAAGCGTATTTTCCTTCTCGCTTTTTACTTAGGCATTCCCAAATGAACCAGGATTGCCTCTTCTACCGCCAGCATATCAACCTTGGATAAGGTGCCAAGCTGATTTTTCAGGCGGGCTTTGTCTGCTGCCATGATCTGATCGGCCATCGCCTTACCCTGCTTTCCGGCAATTGTCACCAACGCCTCGCCCGGATATTGGCGGTCCGTGTTGCTAGTCAAAGGCAAAACGACAACCCTGCTCAAGTTCCGGTTGGCCGCATTATTGCTGACAATGACGGCCGGACGCGTCTTACTAACCTCGCTCCCAACCGCCGGATCAAATTCCACCCACCAGACTTCACCGCGCTTCATCAGTCATATCTTTAGCAAGGGCGTTGCCCCATTCCCTCGCTTCAGTCTCGCGCTCCTTATCGGCGGCCATTGCCTGGTACCCCTCGTCCAGCGAGGTATCCAGGACGTGCGGCCTTACCAAGTCCTCAATGAACTGGCTCATACGCCGTTTGCCCACCATTCGGTAAAGTCCCTCATACACTGCTTCATCAAGGGTGATGGTCATTCGTTTGTGCATGGCAACCTCCGCTAAATACGTTATGTGCATGACGCATAATAGCACAGAAGAAGAGGGCGCCTCATAAAACAGGAAAAATCATACGCTAACAAAGCGTAAAGTAGATTGATTCCGAATTCTGAGGCGGCCCTCTTTAGGTCACATGTCGTGATGCAAATTCTCTATGAAACCGCCACAAACCTCGCCTCTGACGGCACCCCTTGATTATCGACCACGAACAGCATGTAGGAGCCCGGCGGCGCGATATTTCCATGGGCCGGTGCTTCGGTTTCCAGGGTGCTGGCCGTACGGGAGCCAATCGGCAGTTTGATATACCGCTGTCCGGCATCGGTGTGGTGCGTCACCGAAATTGGTGCGATCAATACCACCGCATCGATATCGGCGGCTTGTGGCGTTTCGATCACAAAAGTGCTCGCATAGGTGACGGCGGGCGGCGCATTCGATATCACCGGGCGCGCGCCCAGGCTAAGATAGCCGGGCGAGTAAAGTTCCATCGAATGCTGGTCCGGGTCCGCCGTGCCTGGCGCAACACCGCCTGCGGCCACGACTTTTCCATCCGGCAGCAGAATGCACACCGAGTGATACTGGCGCGGAAAGTTTAACGGAGCGCCGGGTGTCCAGGTATCCGTAGCCGGATCGTAAGTTTCCGTTTCCAGCACGGGTGTGGGCGACCATTTCTGGCCGTTGCTGTGACCGCCTATGATGAGTATCCTGCCGGTGGGCAGCACCACGGCATTGACGTTTGTCCGGCCGAAATTCATGTCCGCGATACGCGCCCATGCCGAGCCCGCGATACCGCCGCTGAATTCGATCACTTCGGCGGTAGCGTTATTACGCGCGGTGGCGGGGCCGGATACACCGCCGCCAAAGACATACAGGCTCGTGTGTTCCGGGCTCACCGTGGTGTCGATCATGAGGAGGCTCATGCCTTCCTGGCGGTCATAAAACTGCTGCTGCCCATAGTCGGTCCAATTGCCATTGTTGGGCCCCGTCATGGTCAGATAAGCAGTCTGGGTCCCCGTTGCACCGGCCCACCCGGCACGGGTATAGAAGATTTCCCCGGAGGGGAGAAGATGCATGCTGGGATACAGTTCATCGAATGAACGGTTTGCTCCGGCCACCGGCGTCCATGCCCCGCCGCCGAATACCTCGACTTCCGCCGCGATGGGATGTCCGCCGGAAAACGCGAGTACGCGCCCGTCGTTCAAGCTCAACGCTGTCGGATACCAGCGCGCGTGTGCCATGCTGGCGGCTGGACCAAACGTCCCGTTGCCGGGGGTTACCGCATCAGGCGTGAAGATGAAGCAGCGATTGTTGGTATGCCCCGCCCCGTTTGTGTCGCCGCCGATGACGAGCAAGCGGCCATCAGGCAGGAAGGTATGTCCGCAACAGAAAAAATCCTCCGGCAACGTTATGACGCCGGGCATGATCTGTTTGGTTGCGGGGTCCCAGATACGGGCCTCGAGCGGATAATTCCTTTCCGCCGCGCCGGAAAAGAGCAGGACATGACCCGTATTCAACAGCGCTCCATGCACCACAAAAATCGGTGACGGTTCCAGCAACTCCCAACTGTCTTCGCCGTCTCCGCCGCAAGGATGGTGCCCTACCTCGGGGCACTCATGCACACGTACTGTTGGCAATTGGTAGCAAATCCTGTCAAGTTCTTCATCGCTTAGCTCGACATCCTGCGTAGCGCGAAGCACCGCGGCCATGCCTTCCATCATGTGCATCTCCACATGGCAGTGAATCAGGAAATCGCCCTGCAGGCGGTATTTCTTGCGTTTTTTCTCGCACTGATCTGAATCATCTTTCGATGGGTGTCCATGCTCACCCGCAGACGCGGATGTGGAAGAACGGGTGGAATGTTCATGAGCATGTCCATGTTCAGGCTCAACTTCCGGCCGGGAGGGACGGCGCACCTCACGTCCATGGTGGGGTGCATCATGCCCACCTTCATCCCTGGGCATGGAGGGATGCGGCCTCTCATGCCCCTCGTGCGGCTTGCATTCACATTCAAGCGGCAAGGGGAGGAGAATAACCGGCGGCACGACTGTATCGGCGACAAACGATTCGGCAGGCCCGAGGGAACGCGTATCGACCCATTCATTGCCCCACCGCCAGCGCTGCCCGTGCAGGTGGAAGTTGTGCCATACCATGCTCAAGTCCAGGTTGAAGACGTACCAGCGCACGCGGGTGCCATATTCCGCCACGATAGTCGGTGTATTCCCCACGAATGTGCGCCCGTTGATGGCGAACGACTCCAGACCGGCGCCGCTACGCTCGGTTACGGTATGGGGTTGATTCCCGGCATGGTTCCAGGTGACGGTCGCACCCACCCCCACCGTTATATCGTCGAGTTCGAAGCGTGCCGGGGTATCCAGGATATTGATGGTGGCCGTAAGGGGACCCGCCATCGTGACGCGCACACGCCCCTGCATCGGATGAAAACGGCAGTAGTATTCGAAAGTGCCTTCCTCATTGAAGGTAAAGTTGAATTGATCGCCTGCATTGAGCGAATCGCTGTCGAACAGCGCGGCGCCGACATTCGCCGTCAGGCGGTGAAAAAAGATAGGCACTTCGAGGTCTGTTTTGTCGCAGTGGGGGTCGCGAACCACGATGCCGCCGAAGAGTCCGCGCTTTACGACTTCTTCAATGTGCATGTGATGGTCGTGGAAAGGCCATGCGCCGATGGCGTCCTCCTTGACATCGAAGACGTAACACCATTGCTCTCCAGGACAAATCGCATCGCTGCGATTCGGTCCCTCGTATTCCTGCACGCCAAATGGCCATGCACCATCCGAGTCGATGCCATAGTGCAGCCCATGCACGTGAAAGCTGTGCCGCTCGGTATCGCCATTTAGAACATGGATATAAAGCCGTTCATCCGGCTGCGTATAAATGACCGTGCCCGGAATACGCCGCTCGACACGCGGCTCGTTGACATCCGCGGCGATAAGGGGCGTGTTTTTCATTACGGTGTAGGCGGCATCGAGGTACTCGCGGTAGACCAGGGCATTCAGCGAGCGGCGGTCAACTTCTGATTGCGGAATGGTCGCGTCCTCATGTTCCATGTTTCTCATGCAGTCAAGCCGGTGTTTATGATGCTCGGCATCGTCCGGTGCGACTGGGCTGTAATTCGGTATCCCTTCTATTTTCAGGTAGATATGTCTGACTTGCATGATCCCGCCTCCTATTTGTAAGCATCAAGATTAAAAGTAGTAAAGATTGGGATAAATACAAGGAAGGAATAGGTGCCATTAGCTAACCCGAATGTTTCATAAATTGACGCGCGCCCTCGCTGGTCTTTTGTTTCGTATGAAAATTTCGTTCAGTCGGGCGTATGAATAACTACGCCACTCTTTCACAAAATCTCCCTACAAAACAAAATCCTGCGCAATCATCACGCGAATTTATGAAACATCCGGGATAGGTGAGTTATTTAGCCAGCTTTTGATAAAAAGCGAAGCGCCGGGCGCTGATCTTGCCTTCCTGAACAGCCTGCACCAGCGCGCAGCCGGGTTCATTCGCGTGGCGGCAATTATTGAACCTGCATAGTCCCATGTGCTGGCGAAATTCAACAAATCCCCACGCCAACGCATCCCTGTCGATATGGTGAAGACCGAATTCCTGCATGCCGGGAGAATCGATTATCCGGCTATTGTCGTCGAGGTGGTAGAGTCGCGCATGGGTAGTCGTATGTCGTCCGGTATCGAGCGCAACGGAAATACCGGAAGTGGCGCGCTCCGCCGTGGGGATGAGCGCATTGATAAGAGTGGATTTTCCCATTCCGGACTGGCCCACCAGGACGCTGAGATGACCGTGCAGATGGGGTAATAACGGTTCGATATTTGTCTTTGCGCTGAGCTGCAGCGACGAATAGCCAAGTTCCCGATAGAGGGAAAGGATGTTGGAAGCAGTGTTCGTGGGCTGGATCAGGTCCGCTTTGTTAAGTACGATCAGTACTTTTATGCGCTGGTTCTCAGCCGCGGCAATGCAGCGATTGATCAATTCTTCGCTAAAACTCGGCACCGCAGCCACTACGATAATAACCTGCGTAATATTGGCGGCGATGAGTTTCTCGCGGAAAGCATCGCTACGATACAATAGGGCGCTGCGAGGCATTATGTTTTCAATGACGCCTTGCCCTGATTCAGTCGGCTGAATCTCCACCACATCGCCGCATGCTACGCCACCTTTCTTTCCACGCATTACACACGACAGCGCTGCGCCGCTTACGGTCTTGACGAGAAAAGATCTACCGAATGCAGCGACTATCTGTCCGGTAATCGGCGACGCGGTTGGAACCTGCCGGATTGTTCTCAAATGTTGAACAGGGTATCGATTTTTGCTGCGCAAATGAAGTCATTCTCGGATAACCCATTGATTGCATGGGTGGTATACTCGACCTTACATCTGTTGTAACCAACCATGATGTCCGGGTGATGATCTTCGCGATGGGAAATCCAGGCAATGGCATTAACAAAAGCCATGGTCTGATAGTAGTTCTTGAAATTATAGCTTTTTCTAATTATCTTATCGAAAAACTCCCACCCCTCGAGCTGCTGCATCAGCAGCTTTATTTCATTGGGAGAAAGCGGAGGCATGTTGCCCTCGCAGGGTTTGCATTGCTTTCTGGTGAGATCGTTGGCAGTGGCGTTCATTGTTACTCCCGCTGGTCAGTGTAAAAAATAGTTAGCCTGGGTGTTTCATAAATTCGCGTGATGATTGCGCGTCAATTTATGAAGCATCCGGGCTAATACTCCAGAGGTTCAATTATGCGCCAGGTTTTGCAGACGCGCTATTCTCATCGCGGCGGGCGGATGAGAATCATAAAATGCCGAATGCCAAGGATCCGGGGTCAACGTCGCGGCGTTATCCTGGTAGAGTTTTATTAATGCGCGTATGAGGTCGGTGGCCGAGGCATTACCCGCGGCATACTCGTCCGCCTCGAACTCATGCTTGCGCGAATATAAACTTGCCACTGGTTGGAACAGAAAAGTGAACGTGGGCATCACTAAAAAAAACAGCAGCAGCGCCATGGCGGAGGAAGACACGTGTGAAACGGAAACGCCTAATCCCGCGTAAAACCAGTCCTGCTGCATCAAGTAGCCCAGCGCCCATAAAAACATAAGGCTCATGGCAAATGTCCATACGATACGTTTGATAACGTGGCGTCGTTTGAAATGTCCCAATTCATGCGCTAGCACCGCCTCGATCTCGGGCGTATTCAGACGAGAAAGCAACGTATCGAAAAAAACGATCCGCTTCGTCCTGCCGAAGCCGGTAAAGTAAGCATTTCCGTGGTTGCTGCGGCGCGAACCATCCATTACGAAAAGTCCGCTGGATTTAAAGCCGCATCGACGCATCAATTGTTCAATACGTGCCTTGAGCGAAGCATCCTCAAGCGGGGTAAATTTATTGAAAAGCGGCGCGATCCATGTCGGGAAGATGGCGAGAAGCACCACGTTGAAACCCATCCATGCGAGCCAGGCATAAAACCACCAGCTCGGCCCCATTTTCTGCATCAACCATAAAATACCGAGCAGCAGCGGGAAGCCCAGCAGTCCTCCCAGTAGCGCGCGCTTGATCAGGTCGAAGAAAAACATGCGGGGACTCATCTTGTTGAAGCCGAATTTTTGTTCAATAACAAAAGTTCGATAATAACCTACCGGAATTCCCGCTACGCTCATCAGTAGCACCGCGCTGACAATGAGCGCTATGCCGTGTATCAACGGGTCGCTAAACCAGTTTGACCAGAAATCCGCCAAGGCATTTAATCCGCCGCCCAAGGTAAGTATCAGCAAAAACAACGTATCGAGCGTTATGCTGATATATCCCAGCCGCGTTTTGGCACAGGTGTAGTCTGCCGCTTTTTGATGAGACGCCAATGTAATTCGCGAAGAGAAATCGTCAGGCACATGATCGCGATGGGCGAGAACATGATGGATGTGCCGTGTTGCCAGCCATATCCGCGCTAAAAAAGTGAGCGCCAGGGCGACAAGAAAGAGGGTCGTGAACGTTTGCATAGTCTATGGATGGTCGAAGCGGCAACGCAATGAAAGGTGACGGGTCAGTACCGATATGACACAATTACACGTTGAAAATTCAGCAAAGTGATCTAATTATGGCACAAGACAATAACAACCTCATCTGGATAGATATGGAAATGAGCGGGCTTAGTCCGCAGGATGATCATATCCTCGAGGTTGCTCTCGTGATAACCGATTCTCAATTGAACCTGGTGGCGGAAGCACCGGTGCTGGTTCTATCCCAGCCCGAAGCGGTGCTCGACGGCATGGACAACTGGAATAAATCTACGCACGCAAAATCCGGCCTCGTGGACAAGGTGAGATCTTCCAGCCTGAAAGAAGCTGAGGTAGAGGCGTCCATGATCACGTTTCTGCAAGAATATATTGCCACGGGAGTCTCTCCCATGTGCGGCAATTCGATATGCCAGGATCGGCGTTTTCTGGCGCGCTGGATGCCGCAGTTGGAGTCCTATTTTCATTATCGTAATCTGGACGTAAGCAGCCTGAAGGAATTGGTAAAACGTTGGAAACCGGAAATCTCGGCAGGCTTGACGAAGCAATGCAAGCACGAGGCACTGGCGGATATTTACGACTCCATTGCCGAGATGAGATACTATCGTGAGCACTTTCTCCGAGCATAGCACTGATTAAACCTGAATCCGTAGTTGGACGGGGGGAAGTGTTCCATTCCTAGCCCGGATGTTTTATAAATTCGCGTGATGATTGCGCAGGATTTTGTTTTGTAGGGAGATTTTGTGAAAGAGTGGCGTAGTTATTCATACGCCCGACTGAACGAAATTTTCATACGAAACAAAAGACCAGCAAGGGCGCGCGTCAATTTATGAAACATCCGGG
>JBDSSX010000177.1:0-3477 GCA_039928555.1 Nitrosospira sp.
TTCAGTCTGGTGGACCCGGACAATCGGCGTGCGGTGGACTATGAGGCGCGGCATGCAGCGCTGCGAGCGATCAAGGCCCTGTACGCCGATGAAGGCGCAACCGCGTGCGTGCAGCATCTACTCGAAAACCTGCCAGATGGCCGGATCAAGCTCTACATGACGTGGAAGACGCTGGCACTGCGACGCGAGTGCGAGCAGGTTTTTCGTGACGGCGGCTATCTGCCGCTGAAAGCGCATGGCGACCGTACGGAGCAGGTGTGCGCCTTCACCCGGCATCTGGGGGACGAAACCCTGCTGGTTGTGATACCGCGCCTGCTTGGCGGACTCATGGGGGAACATGGCCGGACCCCGGTCGGCAAACTCGTGTGGGGCGACACCTGGCTCGAATTGCCACCGGAACGCATGCATGAGAGTTGGATTAACACCTTGACCGACGAGACCTTCAGCACGCAGGCGCTCGGCGAAACGCATGGACTCGCGCTGGCCCAGCTATTCGGTACATTTCCCTATGCGCTATTGCGGGCGCACAAGACGGGGGTCTGATCACCGTGAAGCTTCATGAAGCGGAGCGAACGGAATGACTGAAGTCAATGTGGTATGAGTATTAGATCGGTGGTGTAGCCGTTCCATACCGACAGAGTGCATTTTTATCGGTAGACCTCGCGCCGGTTACCCACTCGCACCACCAGGACGCGCAAGGCATTGTCCTGTATTTCGCAAATCACCCGGCAATCGCCAACCCGGTAGCGCCACAGACCACCAAGCGGACCCGTCAGCGCCTTACCAGTGCTACGTGGGTTTCCCAGATCGGCGATTCTCTCGTCCATATAGTCGAGAATACGCCGCGCCGTCTGTTTATCCAACTTTCGTAATTGAGATCTGGCTGTATCAGCATAATCAATCATCCAAGCCAAGGTCTCTCCTCACGTCAGCGGCGGCATGGACCTTTTCCCGCCCCTTGCGGACTCGTTCCAATACCTCGGCAGCAAGGTAATAGTCCTCCATGTCCTCTATCCCCTGCTCGATAATCGCGCGCAGATAATATGCCTTGGTGCGGCCCGTATGCGCCGCCAGAAAATCAAGCCGCTGCTCTATTTCAGGCGCCAGGCGAACTGAAGTAGCCATGTCATAACCTCTTTTGAATACATGTATTCATTATATCACAGAAATGTACTATCTAAGCATTGCATGCCCTGCCTCAGCTACCTTAACCGCCCCAATCGCCACCCAGAATATCGACTGACGTTTGCGGTAATGGTGCGTCATACGTTTACACGGAAAATGGACCTTCGATGACATTTTCCTGAAAATCACCCTTAATCGTTTTACAATCTGGCAACGCCTTGAGGGTAGCAGTCAGCGCCCCTCAGTGAGTGCCAAAAGCTTAGCATAAAATCTGCCCATTCCATGAGTTGCCCTAGAAGCTCATGTATTCATTACTTGGCGAATATGTTGAACGTCAAATTCTGGAATTTCGCAGAGTTTCGCTAATGCGATCAACTTACTACCGGGTCTCGCAATCCGAAGAAGTGCTGGAACAACGAATGCCCAAGAGTGAGCGCCATAACTAGGACTCTGGCCATAATCCACCTGGGTTAATAATCCTTGGTTTTCAAGTTCAAAACAGTCTTGCATAAGGATGGCTAACTCAGCCGATGCTTGCGTATTATTTATACATTTCTCCCGTAAACCTTTGTAACCAGATTCTTCGGAAATAAGTGCGAGAATGCATATCTTTCGGTAAGTCAATAATTCAAGCTGCTGAATTAACCGATTTGCCTCCCCTCTTGAGATAGAGTTGTCGAAAGGTATAGATGCATATAAATTAGCTAGGTAAGGAAGCTTGCTCTCTTCATGCTCAGAGCGAGCAATATTAAGTATGCCTTCAAATATCTCCTCAGCCGCGGGGCGTATACCCTTAGTCTTAAAGAAATCATCCCTTCTGAGCTCCATACCGGCAGCTATGTTTGAGTGGATCCCTCTTATAGCCAAGTCTGCCACCGTGTTGACTCTTTCATTTTCCTTAAGGGATAAATTACGAGCTATATAGTCGCCTGCAATCGGTGACAAGCTACCAATAAGAGCAAGAAAGGTTTCCTCTCCCATACCTGCGACTTGCGAACCAACGCCACCGACGATAGTTGTCGCAAGTGTTGTTATCCCTTTTGACAGCCAGGCTTTACCTAGGTCATTCATATCCGCTTTATTCATAGTCAGCAATTTGTAATAACCGCCGCATCGCCATCTCCCTTTTTGACATTTTGCTTTTCGGCCGGAGCAACCAGGGATTTTTTTGCTTCAGCCGCAATGAGGGAATCAATTTCTGGATATCCAAATAATCGTTAAGCATAACACTTGGCGCGCCCCGCCTGCCCCACCAATTGAGGGAGCCTAGCACCTATTAGCACAGCAGGTAATTGGTTTTGCATACATTTATGGAGTGCAGTAATCAACGATGCGAAGTGGATCTCTGCAACATACTGCAATTCGTCGATGAAGAACACAACAGTCGTTTCGCCCCTGGTGGCCTCACCTATCATGGTAATCAGGGCATGTGCGAAATCTCCCGAATCTCTGCAACACCAAGTTCGTTCCCGAGGTCAACTCCAAATTCTATGTCATGATATTTAACTTTCATCACACTTACAAATCCGCCAAGCATCTGAATGCCTTTTTCACTAATTCTCCTGCTGTGGCGATTCTATCGAGTTTAAGTAATACAGCTCTTAATGGTGGGATTAGGAAGGCGACAGATACCGGTTTGCTGGTACTTGTCCTCCTCTACCTTCTACAGGAAAGTGTGACCGCGAAGCGGGATGCGGACGCGCTGAAAGGCCTAGGCTGCCCGATCCCCGCTTCGCGGAACCTCTCGTGCGACGCTCCGGGACGCCCCATTCCAAGGCGTTGCCAACAATGCCGCCATGTGCCGCAAAAATTGTGCAATCCGCCCTTGTAGCGATTTCACCAAAAAGGTGGAGGTCAAGTGGCACAAAATGTCTTTGTGGATCATAGCGCTAAATAGAAAAACGAGTAGGTCAATTGCCGGATTTAGTATTAACATCAACGTGATCAGAAAATTGCGCTGGCAGTGTGGAATTCGTCATGCGCAAGGATTGGGAAGCTCAAGATAGTGCCGTTACCAGCGAGCAGTCAGTCCTGGCGCTGCAGCAACACTATCGACCTCGACGCCACCGTCAGCCTGGCGCCAGCCTCAAGCGGTGTCGCATCATCGACCCAGCCCCGTACGGTATCGAGTACGTACAGCCAGCTTGGGGCCCAGCGGGCCACAGGCAGGGTGAAATCCAACGTTTCGTGGTGGGCGTTGAAGATCAGGTAGAAACTGTTATCGATAACCGGCTCGCCGCGGGCATTGGGGTTGGGGATGGTCTCGCCATTGATGAAAACCGCCAGGCTTTGGGTCACCCATCCACCCCATGGCTCCTCGCTCGCCTGCTCGCCGGTATGACTGAACCATGC
>JBDSSX010000178.1:0-4065 GCA_039928555.1 Nitrosospira sp.
CCGGCGAGATCACCGTCCCCGCCGATTACAGTGAACTGGGCTTGCTCCTGATTGCAGTGACGGCGATCGGTTTTGCGCTGCCGCTGCTGGCTATTTTGCTCGTCAAACGAACACGCTTTCGTAACGCTTGAATCGGCTATCCCGATTATCCCAGTTACTCCAGAGTCATTGCGATGCCCGCAGTCATGGTCGACGCAGGCTTTGGCCGCAAAGAGCGCATGAGAGATCGTATGTTAGATGCAAGCGTGTTATCAAGACAGCTTGATTTCCGATGCCCCCATCCCTTGACAACATTTCACCTGGAGTACATCATTTGACGGGGGTGGCGGAGCGGGCTTCAAAGAAAGAAAGTATCCGACCCACCGGATTTCCTGCCCGCCTGCCGCTTGGCGCGTGAATTTTCTGTCCTTCAATCGGCCCTCCCTCCGGGAGCGGGAAGAATGCAACCAATATTGCGACAAAGAGGCAGCGTAACCCTGTTTACGCTGCTGATGATCATTTTTGCGGCATCAATGGCGTATTGGCTCTGGCGCGCCCACGCTCAGGTATCCCTGGAGATCGAACTTACCTGCCGCCTGCCTGCCGCGGAAGCCTGCACTTCGGCCAAGGCTCGCTATATGAATAGTTTCTATGGCGCATGGCTTGCGCAGATGTTCCCGTGGATTCTTCCGTTCGTGCCGGCCTTTATTTACGTATTCTTTTTCCGCTGGCTGCGCAGAGACAGGAAGCCTTGAGTGACCGGCTCCTTTCTATTTCTGTTCAATGGGCCGCTGTACAGTCAGCGGTAATTCCCCTTGACGGGATATGCTGATACTCTGAATAATCGTCCCCGAAGATAACGTGCTGGCCCGCACCCCCAGCAACCGTAGTTTCTGATTCAGCGGCACGCGCCGCAAACACTCTTCAGCTGCGCGACGAATGATAACGGGATCAGCGGTAGGAAAGGATAGGGTGATATCGCGGGTTACGGTTCGAAAGTCTGCATACCGCAATTTGATGCCGATGGTACGGCCAAGATAACCCTTGCGCTGTAGGTCATGTGCCACATCGGTGCATAGCGACGTGAAGATCTCTGTGAGGATGGGACGATCCTGGCGGGCATGAAGATCCCGTTCGAAAGTCGTCTCCCGGCTGATCGACTTAGGCTCGGCATTCGTGATCACCGGACGTTCGTCGATCCCGTGAGAAACGTCGTGCAGCCAGCGAGCATAGGAGCGGCTGAAGTGCATCTGCAAAAAAGAGGGAGCAGCGCTCGCCAGTTCGGCGATAGTGGTGATATCAAGCGCTGCAAGCTTTGCAGTCGCTTTGGGGCCGATACCGTTAATTTTCTTGACGGGTAAAGGCCAGATCCGGTTCGGGATGTCAGCCAAGCTCAGAATGGTGACGCCATCGGGTTTTTCGAGGTCCGAACCGATTTTCGATAACAGCTTGTTGGGTGTCACGCCGATGGAACAAGATAGCCCAGTGGCTTCACGTACCGCCAGTTTGATACGCTGGGCGAGCATTAGCGTCTCACCGGGTAATTCACTCAGATCGATGTAGATCTCGTCAATGCCATGGTCTTCGATCCAGGGAGCGATGTCGGCCACGGCAGCTTTAAAAAGCCGTGAATAATGGCGATAGGCGTGAAAATCGGCGGGCAGCAAGATCGCGTCCGGAGCCAGTGGCGCGGCTTTCATGAGACCCATGCCGGAGAAGACGCCGAAAACACGGGCTTCATAAGTGGCCGTGGTCACCACACCGCGTCCGGCGTAATCCCGCAGGCGCGCGAAATGCCGGCTGCCGTCCTTAAGGAGCATCGGTTGCCGATCACTCTGTCCGCCGATCACGACAGGGACCCCGCGCAATTCAGGGTAGCGCAGCAACTCGACCGACGCGTAGAAAGCATCCATATCAAGATGTGCAATGCGCCGAATCATTTACCCTAATCCACCTGATCAAAACGTAAACAGCAAATTCCTGTGACGCTTAACCCAGATAATCCAAATCAAATTTTTCGTAATGTCATGAGTGGCGGGGTTGAAAGTGCGGAGCGGGTTCCCATCAACCCCGCCGCGGTGACGCCTATCACCCCTGAGAGCAAGCCAGTCAGCCATATCCATGGATTGAAGGTATAGGTCAGATTCAACGCATATTCACCGATGACATAGCCCAGCGCACTGGCCCCCGCCGCGGCGAAAAGTCCGGCCAGTCCGCCGAGTATGGCGAATTCCGCTGCCCAGGCCCGCGCCAGTTGGCTGCGCTTCGCCCCCAGTGTGCGGAATATGGCGGCCTCGTGAATGCGTTCGTCCTGGGTGGAAGCGATCGCGGCATACAGCACCGCGAGTCCCGCCAACAGCGTGAACAGGAATACAAATTCAACCGCTTTAGTCACTTGTTCAATCACCTTGTGGACTTGACTGATAATAGTCGCCACATCTATCACAAGCAGATTGGGAAAGGCTTTGATCAGCTTGTTTGTTACTTCCATACGCTCCGGCGGCAGGTGAAAACTGGTAATGTAGGTCGCCGGATATTCTTCCAGCACGCCCGGTGGCGTCACCACGAAAAAATTAACGCGAAACGTATCCCAGTCCACCTTTCTCAGGCTGGTGATCTTCGCGGAAAATGTACTGCCCGCCACGTCGTAAGTCAGCGTGTCGCCGAGACCGACGCCTACCGTTTTTGCGATGCCCTCTTCCATCGACATCACCGCTTTTCCCTTATCCCCGCTGTTCCACCATTCGCCCTTGATAATCTGGTTATCGCTTTGCATTTCCTCTGCCCACGACAGATTGAATTCACGCTCGACCAGCCGTCTTGCGCGGATATCAGCATAATCCCCCGCCGCTATGGTTTTGCCGTTGATCGCTGTCAGGCGGCCGCGAACCATTGGAAAAACCGGCGGCCGCTTGAGGCCGTGCTGATCAAAAAATGCCGCCAGCGGCTCCAACTGATCTTCCTGAATATTTACCAGAAAATGATCGGGTGCGTCCGGCGGCAAGCTGGTGCGCCAGTTTTGCAGCAAATCATCTCGAATCAGTGTCAGCGCCAGCAGCGCCATCAGCCCCAATCCCAGCGCCACGGCCTGCACCACGCTGGCGGTGGCGCGCCGCCGGATACTTGCCAACCCATAGCGCAACGCGCCCCCTGTCTGACCCCGCATATGCGCTAAAGCTTTTACCAGCAGGAATCCCAGCGAACCGAAAACCACTATCGCCGCGGCGAATCCGCTCATGACAGAAGCACCCAGGCGCACGTCGCCAGCCTTCCACATGAATAGTACCGCTAGCGCCATCAGTCCCAACGCGTAACCTGTCAGACTGTGAGTGTTCGGCATCCCGATATCCCGGCGCAATACGCGCAACGCGGACACGCTACGCAAATTGAGTAATGGCGGCAGTGCAAAACCAAGCAATAGCACCATGCCAGTCAGCAATCCATGCACGCCAGGCCACACACTGGGATAGGGCAATTCCGCCTTCACCAGCCCGGAAAGCCAGAAAGTCAACGCTTCCTGTGCGAAAAAACCGAGTAGACAACCGGCCCCGCTGGCTATCAATCCCAGTGCGGCAAAATGCCACAGATAGAGGCGTAGCATTGCCGCCTGGCTAGCGCCCAGACAACGCATCACCGCACAACCGTCGAGATGACGCTGCGTGAAACGGCGCACCGCAAGCGCCGCCGCCGCCGCCGCCAGCACCACGCTTGCCAGAGCGGCCAGACTGAGAAATTTTTCCGCCCGCTCCAGCGCCGCCTTGATTTCAGGGCGGGCATCGCGGATGCCTTCGATTCTTTCTCCCAGTGCCAACCGCGATTGAGCCCATCTCCGAAAATTTTCCACCACGCCATCTTCCCCTGAAACCAGAAGACGATAGCCAACCCGGCTCCCTTGCTGCACCAACCCGGTCGCGGGCAGATCAACCTTGTTTATCAGTACACGGGGGCGCAAATTGATGAAACCAATTGAATAATCCGGCTCCTGCGTTATCAGTGCGGTAACAGTCAGGTATGCCGCGCCCAGCTCGATCTTGTCGCCCCGATCGAGACCAAGACGAATCATGAGTTTCTCATCCACCCATGCCG
>JBDSSX010000179.1:0-3825 GCA_039928555.1 Nitrosospira sp.
CCCAAGTGCTGCTGACCACCCTTGCCAGGGGTAACGCCCCCTACGACATTAGACCCATACCTGATCATATCCTGCGCATGGAAGGTACCGATTTTACCGGTGAAACCTTGAACGATAATACGCGTAGTCTCGTTAATTAAGATTGCCATCTATTTTCCCCTGCTTTCTTCCGCAACGGCTTCATTGCGAGCCCGGACAACTTTATCAGCCGCTTCCGCCAGCGTGTCCGCCGTAATGATGGGCAAGCCGCTCTCGGCAATGATCCGCTGGCCTTCCTCAACATTTGTGCCTGATAAACGCACAACCAATGGGACGCTTATGCCGATATTCCTTACCGCATGCACGACACCTTCGGCAATCCAATCACAACGATTAATCCCGGCAAATATATTAACCAGCATCGCCTTGACGCCTTTGTCAGCCAATACCAGGCGAAACGCTTTTTCCGTGCGCTCTGCGGATGCACCACCGCCAACGTCAAGAAAGTTCGCGGGTTCCCCGCCGGCGAGCTTGATCATATCCATGGTGGCCATGGCCAGACCCGCGCCGTTAATCATGCAGCCGATGTCGCCGTCCAGACCCACATAACTCAGGCCGTGGTCCGCAGCCGCCACCTCTCGGGGATCTCCCTGCGTCTTATCCCGCAACTCGGCAATTTCATGACGGCGAAACAAAGCATTATCATCAAAACTTATCTTGGCATCCAGTATGATTAATTCGCCGCTACCGGTGACAACCAATGGATTAATTTCCAGCATACTTGCATCAAGGTCGCGCAACGCACGATAGCAGCCCTTTATGGTTTTGACGGCATGACTTAGTTGCATAGCCTCCAACCCCAATGCGAATGCCATCTCGCGTGCCTGAAAGTCCTGAAGACCGACGGCGGGTTCGATATAAATTTTTTTTACTGCGTCGGGATTTGTCTCAGCCAATTCCTCAATTTCCACTCCGCCCTGGGCGGAACCTATCATGACGATACGTTCAGAGCTTC
This sequence comes from Nitrosospira sp., assembly GCA_039928555.1. Lineage (GTDB taxonomy): Bacteria > Pseudomonadota > Gammaproteobacteria > Burkholderiales > Nitrosomonadaceae > Nitrosospira. Next base: position 995 of record JBDSSX010000179.1, read on the forward strand.
GATCAATCAAAAAACAGAGATACAGTTCTTTTGCAATATCCGCTCCTGCTTCGATATACACTCTTGAACAAACCTTACCCGCCGGCCCGGTTTGATGAGTAATCAGATTTTTTCCCAGCAGTTCTTCGGCAGCCTCTTCAACTTCGTCATGAGTGTTACAGATCTTGATACCGCCGGCTTTACCACGCGCTCCTGAATGAATCTGCGCCTTTACCACCCAAATATTTCCGTCGATCTCTCTGGCACGCTGAACACTTTCTTCTGGGCTGTAAGCCAAGCCGCCTTCTGCGATCTTAACGCCATACTTTGCCAGAATCTCTTTCGCCTGATACTCGTGAATATCCAATACATCACCTTAACTGTTTAAAGAATAAAAATAATTCACCTGAATCCTATGGGCGACTGGGCCGGAAACGGATCAGGCCTGCGATTGCGGAAATGGGAGACAATCTTGAAATAATCGACTTCACATCCGGAATTACGCGCATTTTTATATTTCTATCGTGGGGGCATTTCTTTGCCATGCGCGGCAGTGCATCGTTAATTCACCCCGATAAGCCCAGTGACCGAAAGAAAAGGCCGCTAAAGGCGGCCGTTCCTTAAAATATTACCATCAGTTCTTTGCGGCGATTGCCTCTGCCATTTTGACTACATTATTGGCCATTCTTGCCGAAGCAGCATCAATTAATCGGCCATCCAGCGCAGCCGCCCCTTTGCCTTGAGCTGCCGCTTCCGCTAAAGCAGCCAGAATACGGTGCGCTTTTTCAATTTCCGCGGCGGGTGGTGTAAATACATCATTGGCGAGTGCAATCTGTGACGGGTGGATAGCCCACTTGCCTTCACAGCCCAAGGCAGCGGCTCTTTTAGCCGCCAGTTTATAACCATCGGGATCTTTAATATCTCCAAAGGGACCGTCAATGGGGCGCAAGCCATAGGCACGACAGGCAACTGTCATGCGACTGATAGCGGCATGCCATTGATCACCTGGATAATCCGGATTGAGTCCGCCAATGTTTGTTGTTCTGGCGCGATTACTGGCAGCGTAATCGGCCACTCCGAAATGCAGTGCTTCGAGACGGCCTGATATCCCGTTGCGGGCAATATCCTCTACGTTAGCCATACCTAAAGCTGTTTCGATCAACGCTTCAATGCCGATTCTGTTCTTTAACCCTTGCTGCATTTCCAACTGGTTCAACATGGCTTCTACCATATATACATCCGCATAAACCCCTACTTTTGGAATCAGAATGGTATCAAGTCTGTGGCCCGCCTGTTCGACCAGATCAACTACGTCGCGAACCATAAATTGCGTATCCAGACCATTTATGCGCACTGAGACTGTTACGCCATGACCTTTCCAATCAAGATCATTGAGTGCTTCAATGACATTTTTACGCGCCTTTATTTTGTCATCGGGAGCGACCGCATCTTCAAGATCAAGAAAAATGAAATCCGCACCGCTTTTCATCGCTTTCTCAAACATACCCGGGTTTGATCCCGGAACAGCTAATTCGCAGCGCTGCACACGTAAGACAGAAGCTTCATATAATGTGTGACTCATTTTCCCCTTCCTGATTTAGACGATTTAATTTACCCGGGCCGGTATTTTGATTTTCCAGGCATGAATTAAGCAACACAACAACCTGTCATTTTATTAAATAACCCGCCATTCTACTTTTGAAGGCAGCAATGTCAATTTTTACGTTTATCGCAAGCCCGGCAAATCATATATGAGGATCAGTATCTCAGTATTTACATTTATCAATTTCTCGACTGAAACTGGGAAATGACTAATATGTCAACCCTGTGTTTCCGCGTGAATACCCGCTTTCCTAATCGACGCACATTGGATGCTTCATTTATCGGGTAGGGATCAAGCCTGGGAACAATAGCTGACAGTTTTAGCGCAACCAGTTTTTGCGATCATTGTCTCATTGACGTTGGGGGGAAAATAATGACGTTTATAATTGAGAAAGATCCTGGATTGATTCCACAAATCCTCTCAAGAATGTTGGATTCGCGTGTGAATGGAGTGACGTTGGTAGACCCCGATCTTGAGGACACGCCGCTTATCTATGCAAACAAAACCTTTGAAAACGTGACGGGTTATACCCAAAGGGAAATTATGCGGAGACACTGCCGTTTTTTGCAAGGTGCAAATCTTGAACAGCGGGAGTCACTTCCATTGCGACAGGCGATTTATAACTGTCAACCTGTTGAACTTACGATCAAAAACTATCGTAAGAAATGGTGAATACTTTATAACCACCTGATAGTTACGCCACTGCTTGCCCCACGGAATGGCACTTTATTTTCTGGGGGTACAATACGATGTAACACAGCGTATCCATGACAAGGAAGAAATTAAGCAATTGACTGATCGTCTTGAATCCTTGGGAAAATAATCTCCGAACCAACACGCATATTCCTCGCAGGCTGTTTGAAACGAAGCCAAGGAGCCATAAGAATGTCATACAAGTTATCTAACGAACCCTTCAAAAAACTCGTCGACGAATCGCTTCGGCCTTTATTAATCGACGGCTTGAAGGGTATCGAGAAAGAGAGTCTTCGCATCACCCGCGAAGGATCCATCTCGCAGCTTCCCCACCCGCGTCAGCTAGGGGCCGCATTGACGCATCCGCATATCACCACGGATTATTCCGAGGCGCTATTGGAATTGATCACGCCGGCATTATCCGATGGAAGCCAGATGCTGGGTTTTCTGACGGACTTGCATCAATACGTCTGTGCAAACATCAATGATGAACTGTTGCTGGCAGCCAGCATGCCTATCGGCGATTTGCGGGACCCGGCAATTCCTATTGCCGAAT
>JBDSSX010000180.1:0-4849 GCA_039928555.1 Nitrosospira sp.
AAACGCTTCCGGATTTCGACAAAAGCGTCCAGACCGGCATCCATGGTTTCGACCATCACATCGAGAATCGCCAGATCCGGGGGACTCTCCGACTCCCGAAGGGAGTCCAGAAAATCTCCCATTGTCTGGTAGCTATCGACTACATATCCGTTGGCGCTCAGGATACGCTTGACCGTATCTCGAATATCCGGATCGTCATCGACATGCGCAATCCGCTGTGTCGCACGATTCTCTTTTGAGAGTGCGGAATTTGGCAGTTGGCCTGCTAATTTTCCGGGTTCCAGGTGTTGGCTAGTTGCATACATTTTAGTCGCCTCCGTTTCTATTTTAATTGTAGAAATACCCTATTATTAAAAGGGTAATATAGTATGTGTGAAGGTAGTGTCAGGCGCAAGTCAAGAATTCGTCAAGATTTCAGCCAGCCAAGGATTAAATGATGCTAGTGGCCACACCGTACGCCGTATTGCGGCAATCTTTCCCTTTTCGGCGTATCGGCGACAGAAAACCGTAGGGCGACAATAAGCGAAGCGCATTGCGCCGTATGAGGTAGCGGATTGGAGAGGGTGATGAAGATGTGCTTGAATAGGGGATAATTGACATCCGGCGTAATGCTTCGCTTATCACGCCCTCCGCCCCACCTTTCCATGGGGCTATATCAAAACTCGTTTCAGCCAATCACTGATATCGGCTATTTCGTCTGCGCACAGGGAATGCGCCATCGGATATTCGTGCCACTCCACGGCATAGCCTGATTCGCGCAACTGCCGCTTTGCAGCTGCCGCCAGTGTCATGGGTACGATGTTGTCGGCGCTGCCATGTGCCATAAAAATCGATATGCCGGAATTGGCTCGATGCGCTTCTGCCGCAAGCGTTTTCGATGCCGGTAGATAACACGATAATGCCATGATTGCGGCGAGTTTTTCCGGGTAACGCAAACCGGTTTGCAGCGCCATGGCTCCACCTTGGGAAAAGCCTGCGAGGACAATATTCCCCGGCTTGATACCGCGGTGCTTTTCGCGGTCAATCAGTGCTTCGATTTCCCGTTGCGAATCGCGCAAGCTTGCCATATCTTCACGGAGGCCGGAATCTGGATCAACTACGTCATAGTCGTGCCATGCCCGCATCACCAAACCGCGGTTAATGCTCACCGGCCGCATGGGTGCGTGTGGAAATACAAAACGGATGTGGAGATTGGGAGGCAACGCGAGTTCGTCCACGATGGGAACAAAATCGTTGCCATCGGCTCCGAGGCCATGCATCCACAAGATCGTGTGAGTGGGGCGAACTCCGGTTTCGAGCTCGATGGCGGGAAGTAGTCCTGCGGGAGTAGTCATTGATAGAAAAGGAATTTGAAATAAGAGTTGAAAATGTGGGTTGACTTAGCCGAAAGGCAGGATTAGATTCGCGCTTTCGATTGTTAAGATTGAACCAGAATAGCGGGGAAAGATCATGAAGCGTAGGGATTTTATCAAACTAGCGGGGGTCAGTGGGGTGAGCGCCGCATTATTTCCGATTCCGTCATTCGTATTCGGTCAGCAGGCTGTTCGGCCACGATCGCACAGCTACCGTCTGACCTACAAGGTTGACCTACCCAATGAAGGAAAAAAGGCGCGTCTATGGCTACCGTTACCGGATACCAACGATACCGCTCATCAGTTTTCTCAGGGTAGCGTATGGAGCGGTAACGCGGACATCGCCAGGTTTGACAACATCCCGGGAACAACTTCCCCGATGTTTTATGCTGAGTGGCGCGGCACCGGTCCGCGCAGTGTGGTGGTAAGCAGCATTATAAAAACTACCGATCGCGTTGTCGATTTGAGCCACTATTCCGAGCGTGGCACGGCCAGCATCCCTGCCGAGGTAAAGCGTTATCTGCAGCCGACCAAGCATATTCCGCTGGATGGCATTGTGCGCAAGACCGCTTTATCCATCGTCAAAGAGGCCAATGCCCAATCGTCTCTGAAAAAAGCGCAGGCGGTATACGATTGGGTGGTGGAGAATTCCTATCGCGATCCGGCAACGCGGGGCTGCGGACGAGGTGATATCAAATCCATGCTGGAATCCGGCAATCTGGGTGGAAAATGCGCCGACCTCAACGCTCTGTTTGTAGGGCTCACGCGGGCTGCGGGTGTTCCCGCCCGGGATAACTATGGAATTCGCATAGATGAGTCCGCGGCGCATAAAACGCTTGGCCGGTCGGGCGATGTCACCACCGCTCAGCACTGCCGCCCCGAATTTTATCTCGCCGGTCTGGGGTGGGTGCCTGTGGACCCCGCTGATGTGCGTCAACTGGCGCTGGATGAAGATTTACCCATTACTAATCCACGCGTCGTTGCCTTGCGCGAGAAATTGTTTGGTACTTGGGAAATGAACTGGGTGGCGTTTAATCATGGCAGAGACATCACCCTGGCGAAAGATAGTGTTTTGGGTGAACTCCCGTTTTTCATGTATCCCCAGGCTGAAGTCGCCGGTCATCAGCAGGATAGCCTTGAGCCTGCGGAATTCATTTATAAGATTGTCTCGTCGGAATTGGTCGGCACCGGCGTTAAATTCTAGCCGCAACGTAGGATGGATGGGGCGCAGCGCAACCCATCAAAACCATATAATGCCAGTACCCCGGCCGCTGGCGCATCAAGGCAGCATATTCGCGCGGTTTGCCGGATTGCAATTTCGGATGTATGAAATAATGCCAAATGATGGGTTATGCTACGCTCCCCCCATCCTACGTAAGCTGAGACGCGCTGTCCCCCCACCCGCTGCAGCACTCAGAGCGGCCCGTTATTCATTTGCCGCCACATCGTCTGCATCAATCTTCCCCGGGCCTTCCGGAATAATTTTCTGTAATTCATGAAATAACACACGAAAGCTCCTGGGTGGTTTGTTCGCGAGCTTCTCCTTATGGGTGTTGCGCGCGAGCGTGCGCAGATGCTGCAAGTCAGCGTCAGGATACTTTCGCGCAAGCTCAGCGAAAGCCTGTTCATCCGCGAGCAGGCGGTCGCGCCAGCGTTCCAGCAGGTGCAGCCGTGCGGTATGTTGCAGGGTGACGCCGCTCCATAGGTCAAACTTTTCTAAAATTGGGGCTACGTCGACATCGCGCATCAATTTGCCGATATATTGCATCTGCCGGCGGCGGGCTTCATGTTTATGTATCCGTCTGGCTTCGAGTATGGCGTCTGTTAGCGCTTCCGGCAAAGCTAGCTCCGTCAACCGCTTGAGATCGATCTGCACCAATTGTTCGCCAATGTCCTGCAGGGCATGCATTTCTTGTTTACGGCGAGTCTTGCTGGGCAAGAGATCCGGCTCGGAATTCTGCCCGGAGTCTTTGATTGGCTTTTTTTGCATGGCGGCTTGTTTAATGTGGCAATCAGAAACTGCTATCATAGCGTCATTCAACGCATAATCTTATTTAATCCCGTCGAACTTGTCTTCTTGCCCAGAAAATTATGTGCCGTTCGATAGCTAATCCAATGTTACTTCCGTAAAGTCGCCATGAACGAGAATACCAAGTCTTCGCCAAATTTTTCCTATCCTTTTACGGTGCTCCAGAATATCGCGCGTGATGTTCTGGAGCATGCCAAAAAAGCGGGCGCCACGGCCTGCGAAACCGATGTCTCGGATGGGTTCGGCCAGAATGTCACAGTGCGCCGGGGAGGGGTGGAAACCATTGAATACAACCGGGACAAAGGACTGTCAGTAACGGTTTATATTGGCCAGAAACGCGGTCATGCAAGTACTTCGGATTTCTCTCCCCAGGCTGTAAGCGACACCGTGGCGGCCGCAGTGTCTATCGCCGGGCACACCGCCGCGGATGACTGCGCGGGATTGGCCGATGCCGATTTATTGGCGCGGGAATTCCCCGATCTCAATTTGTACTTCCCTTGGGAATTGCCGGTGGAGCAGGCGATACAGCTCGCTCAGGCCTGTGAAGCCGCCGCGTTTGCGATTGACAAGCGCATCACCAACTCCGAAGGGGCAAGTGTTTCGCTGAATGAATCGCAGTTTGTCCATGCAAACAGTCTCGGTTTCATGGGCGGTTACCCTTCCTCTCGTCATAGCATCAGTTGTGCGGTGATCGCAAGCCAGGATGAAGCCATGCAGCGCGATTATTGGTATAGCACGGTGCGTGATGCCGCCGATCTGGAACAGGCCGATAATGTCGGCAAAAAAGCAGGAATGCGTAGTGTCGCGCGTCTGGGTGCAAGGAAAATTGCCACCTGTGAGGTACCGGTGCTGTTCGAAGCGCCAATCGCCTCCAGTCTGATAGGGCATTTTGTTAGCGCTGTGAGTGGTGGCAGCCTTTACCGGAAGTCGTCGTTCCTGCTGGATAGCGTTGGCAAACAGGTATTTGCACCGGATATACAGATCCGGGAGTTGCCTCATCTGAAAAAAGGGTTGGCGAGCGGCGCGTTCGATGATGAGGGTGTTGCCACCCGTGAACGCACGGTAATACAGAATGGCGTGGTACAAGACTACTTTCTCAGCAGCTATTCCGCTCGCAAGCTTGGGTTGCGGACCACCGGGAACGCCGGTGGCAACCACAATCTGATTCTAATTAATGGCGCTGCCCTGGAGTTCTCCGCACTGCTCAGGAAAATGGGTAAAGGGTTGCTGGTGACCGAATTGCTTGGCCATGGCGTGAACGCTGTTACCGGAGACTATTCCCGCGGAGCCGCCGGCTATTGGGTGGAAGGGGGGGAAATCTGTTACGCGGTCGAGGAAATCACTATCGCCGGTAACCTCAAAGATATACTGCTCGGCATTTCCGCAGTGGGTAACGATGTGATAGTACGTGGCTCTAAACAGTGCGGATCCCTGCTGGTGGACCGGATGACGGTGGCGGGCGGCTAAA
>JBDSSX010000181.1:0-12547 GCA_039928555.1 Nitrosospira sp.
ACTTCCGGTCCGAGTTCCTGAGCCAGCGATCGGGTAAGCGCCGCCAGGCCGCCTTTGGCGGCGTTGTATACCACGTATCTTTTCAGCGGCCACTCCGCGTGAATATCGACGATATTAACGATGCAGCCATGCTGTTTCCTGAGCTGTGGTGCCGCCGCTTGGGATAGAAATAGCGGAGCCTTCAGGTTGCTGCCGATAAGATCATCCCACATCTTTTCCGTGATTTCTCCCAGCGGTGTGGGGAAAAAACTGGAGGCATTATTAACCAGGGCATCGAGTTTTCCGAAATGATTCACGGTTTCGTCAATCAGGCTGGGTAGCCGTGCGATGTCGAGCAGATCGGCTTGCGCCAGTGCCACCGAACCGGGCCGGATTTGATTCAGTTCAGCCTGTAATGCCTGTGCTTCCCCCGCTGATGCTCGATAATGCACGATCAGATTTGCGCCCCGCGCGTGCAGCCTGCGGCAGGTCGCGGCACCTACTCGCTTAGCTCCGCCGGTGATGAGTATCACTTTCCCTTGCATCGGTATCTCCCCTACACTGGTCCCTGTACACTTGCGCAACAATCATTAATTTAACACAGCGCCAATGCAGCCACTACCGCCACTACCTGTTCCGACCGAAGCCGCCCTTCAGCATAGCCGCGCGGTAAAGGAACTCATTGATGCTGAACTTGCCGTCGCGGGGGGCTGGCTTTCATTTGCGCATTATATGAAGTTGGCGTTATACGCGCCCGGGTTGGGTTATTACAGCGGCGGCGCAGCCAAATTTGGCCAGGAGGGAGATTTTGTCACCGCGCCGGAAATTTCACCGCTGTTCGGCCGAGCGGTGGCACGACAGGCGGCGCAAGTGCTGGAACTCACGGACGGCGGTGGCAATATTCTGGAATTCGGGGCGGGCACTGGCAAACTCGCGCTCGATTTACTGCTTGAGCTGGAAAGACTCGGCAGCTTGCCGAGACAGTATTTCATTCTCGAGGTCAGTGCGGAGCTGCAACAGCGGCAACGTCAATTATTTGAACGGCGCGCGCCGCATCTCTTGTTACTGGTTGTGTGGCTGGAACGTTTGCCCGCCAAGTTTAATGGACTGATACTGGCCAATGAAGTCCTTGATGCGATGCCGGTACATCTGGTTGCGTGGCACAATGCCGGTCTGTTCGAGCGCGGTGTGATGTCGAGTATGCCGGATGGTGGTGAATTCAAATGGAGTGAACGCCCACTCAGGGAAGGAGAGCTTTTCGAAGCTGCGCGCGAATTAACTCCCCGGATTGAACCCGGAAACGGCGATATCAGCGACGATGTGAATGAATACGTCAGCGAGATCAGCCTTGCCGCACGGGGTTTTATGATCAGTCTCGCGAAAATTTTGCAGCGGGGTGCCATAGTGCTGATCGACTACGGTTTTGGACGCGGCGAGTACTACCATCCCCAGCGCAGTCGTGGGACACTGATGTGCCATTATCGTCATCATGCGCATGACAATCCGTTTTATCTGCCGGGCTTGCAGGACATTACCAGTCATGTGGATTTCAGCGCCATTGCCGAAGCTGCTACAAACCCCGGATTGGAGTTACTGGGTTATACCACTCAGGCATATTTCCTCATCAACTGCGGGATAACCGAAAGTCTGGCACAAACGCCAGTGGAGAATGCAAAAGAGTATTTGCCGCTGGCAAATCAGCTACAAAAGCTGGTGAGCCCCGCTGAAATGGGTGAGTTGTTCAAGGCCATCGCTTTCGGCAAGAATATTTCTCAACCCCTCATGGGATTCACCCGTGGCGATAAAAGCCGCCTATTGTAAAAACTTAGCAAGTGCCGTGGCAATGTTGTTTCCATAGGCACACCTTATGGGGACAAGCTGCCCAAGTTTTTTCTTTGCCGTGTTATGATTGGATGGGCTTGATCAGCAGGCAGCAGGTTTTAGGATATTTTAAACTGAAGCGTGGGGAATGGCGCCATGGCGACTGTAAGGCAATTACTGCAAGGCAAGGGATACGAGGTGGCGAGCATCGAGCCGGATAAATCGGTGTACGATGCGATGCAATTGATGGATACCAAGAACATCGGCGCACTGCTGGTGTTGGAGAATGGAAAATTGGCCGGAATCTTCACTGAAAGAGATTACTCGCGTAAGGCGTATCTGCTGGATAAATCCGCGAAGGACATTCGGGTAAGGGAACTGATGACCGCACAGGTGGCGTACGTAAGTCCCGACTATACGGCCGAGGATTGCATGGCACTGGTCACCGAGATGCGGGTACGCCATTTGCCCGTACTCGAAAACAATGAAGTAGCCGGTATTGTTTCCATCGGCGATCTGGTCAAGGATGCGATTTCCGGCCAGGAATTCATCATCAACCAGCTCGAACGGTATATCCACGGCATCCGTTGAGTGAAATAAGCTCCGCTATCAGTGTTCGCGGTTCATGATTTGCACTATCAATAAGACCCTGCGTCGCCAGTCAGCGACCAGACGCCCATCAGTAAGAATGAAGCCGCCGCGAACCATCGGACCCACTTCATATTGATACGGTCGGCAAGTGCCTCGCCGATCCAGACTGCGGGCGCGTTGGCGAGCATCATGCCGAGTGTGGTTCCCAATACGACCACCGTCAGCGCATCGTAGCGCGCTGCCAGCGCCACCGTCGCAAACTGTGTCTTGTCTCCCATTTCCGCCATGAAGAAAGCGACCAGTGTGGTAACGAACACGCCGGCACTGAAGATACGCGGATTTCCATCGAGCGTGTCGGGCTTCAGCGCCCACAAGCCGAAACCGATGAACGACAGTCCGACGATCCAGTTGAGCGATTGCGGAGAGATCAGGCTTGCCAGCCAGGCGCCGACCGAAGCCGCCAACGCGTGATTAAGCAAAGTGGCGACGAAAATACCCGCCATGATGGGATAGGGCCGCCGTAGTTTTGCAGCCAGAACAAATGAAAGAAGCTGAGTCTTGTCGCCGATTTCGGCGAGAGCAACCAGCAGGGTAGAGGTGAAGAAGGCTTCCAAGATGTTAGCGCGCGGCGAGAAGGACGGGCGGGGAATTGTAGCGCGATTCCGCTGTCACATATCGTTCTTTAGCTCAAGTGATTCAAATGATTAATACCGCATTGCCCATAAGCTATCCGGTGATGTTACCGGGAGTACTTTATAGGTTGACCCCGGAATTTCGGGGGAGGAATCAATGCGTCTCCCTACCCTTTGAATGTGTTAGCGCGTAGACTCCCCCCGAATGCCTGTAATTGCTAATAAGAATCGATCGGCGACCTTTCCTGTTCAGCGGAGATGATCATCAAACCTTCTGATCTTCCACCTGATTTTTCTGTCGATACACTAATCGCCGAAGCCAATCGCTGCGTCGCATGCGGACTTTGTCTGCCGCATTGTCCCACGTACCGTATAACGCTGTCTGAAGCCGACTCGCCGCGCGGACGCATCGCCCTGATGAGCGGGGTCGCCAGCAACCGCATTCCGATGAATGCGCGCTTTGTTTTGCACATAGACCGCTGTCTCACCTGCCGCGCCTGCGAGGCGGTTTGTCCAAATCACGTAAGCTACGGGAAACTGGTGGACGGGACCCGCGCCATGATTTCGTCATCATCTCCGGATCTCCTGGAAGAGGGAGCGGTGACGCGAAAATCCCGGTTTCGGCAATGGGTAGAGGATGAAATACTCGCCAAATCTGGCCGTCTGGACGCATTGCGTCCACTCTTGCGTTTTTACGAGAGAACAGGCTTGCAGAAAGCTGTTCGAAAATCCGGCGTGCTTGGAAAAACAAAACTCGCCGTGCTGGAGGGGCAATTGCCACCCGTCGGCATGCCTTGCTCCCTGTCCGGTAAAGGTGGCGTGACCAATACATGGCAAGCCGTTTATCCCTCAATCGGGAATTCGTGCGGCGACGTCGGATTGTTCCTCGGCTGTGTGGCGCGGTTGACGGATGTGGCAACGCTCAATTCGGCAATATTCGTACTTAGCCATCTGGGTTACACGGTACATGTGCCGTCCATGCAGACATGTTGCGGCGCCTTGCATCAACATGGCGGAGACAGGCAAGCGGCGGCGCAGTTGGCGCGGCAGAATATGACGGCTTTTGAGCGGCTGGGTTTGAATTTGCATGCGATCATCAGCACCGCGTCGGGTTGCGGCGTGCAATTGACGGAATACCCTCTTTGTAACGCGTCAGGAACACCGGAACCCCCTACCCTTCAACCATTGAATGCGGAAGAGGAACAATCCGGAGAGTGGCTACAGAGCAAGCAAGCAGTAAATTTCTCCGCTAAAGTCATGGACATCAGTGCATTCCTGGCAAAGGCGGAGGGATGGGATGACATAAAGCTCCAGCCGTTGCCGCATAAAATCGCGGTGCATGAACCATGCAGCCTGCGCAATGTCTTGCGCGGCTCGTCGCATTCCTATGCATTGCTGGCACGCGTTCCGGGCGCGCAGATTGCTCCGCTGGCGGGGAATGACCAATGCTGCGGCGCGGCCGGGACATATTTTCTGGACCAGCCTGAGATGGCACGGGTCCTGCTGCGTGATAAAATAACCATGCTGGATGCAAGTGGCGCGCGTTACCTTGCCACATCCAACGTTGGTTGCGCCATGCACATCGCCAGTGCATTGCGTGAAACAGGCTCGGAGATCGAGGTGCTGCATCCGGTAACACTACTGGCGCGGCAGATGGGTATGCCATCATAATCTATGTTTACTGGGAAATTATGCCGAATCTGGATAAATTCATCATCGGTTTCGATCATGCACTGCGTACATTGCTGACGCCCGCACAAACATTGCGTCCGGTTCCAGGGACTGGATTGCCGGAAGTGGAGCTGAGTGATTCGGAGAAAAGCGAATCCACCGCGCTGATGCGCGTCAACCATGTCGGCGAAATTTGCGCACAGGCGCTATATCAGGGACAGGCGCTTACCGCGCGTGACGCGGAGGTGCAGCACACCCTGACGCAATCGGCGCTTGAGGAAACCGAGCATCTTGCCTGGACCGAGCGGCGCATCGCGGAACTGAATGGGCGCAAGAGTCTGCTGAATCCCCTGTGGTACGGCGGATCATTCGCCATTGGCGCATTTGCGGGCATGCTCGGCGACAAATGGAATCTGGGTTTTCTCGCGGAAACCGAACGCCAGGTGGAGGTCCATCTGGCGGGACATTTGAAGCGCTTGCCGCATCACGACGGGAAAAGCCGTGCCATTGTCGCACAGATGCAGGTTGATGAAGCCGGGCATGCTACAGCCGCCATGTCCCATGGCGGCGTGGAATTACCGATGCCCGTGAAGTTGGTGATGAAGCTGGGATCAAAAGTCATGACAAAAACCGCATATTGGGTTTGACGAAAGATCTCATGCCTCCACGATTTTGAAGTCGTGGGTTAATTCCGCCGTTTTCCCCAGCATGATCGAGGCCGAGCAGTATTTTTCCGCAGAGAGTTTGATGGCCCGTTCCACCTGCTCGGCCTTCAGTTGTTTTCCGGTCAGGATAAAATGGAAATGAATGCGGGTGAATACCTTGGGTTCTTCCGGTGCCCGTTCCGCTTCGATTTCCACCACGCAATCGCTGATATCCTGACGGCTCTTTTTAAGAATCAATACCACGTCAAAAGCTGCGCAACCGCCGGTTCCCATCAACACCATTTCCATGGGGCGCGGTCCCAGATTCTTGCCGCCCGCCTCCGGTGGCCCATCCATCAGTACGCTGTGGCCACTGCCGGACTCGCCCAGAAAGCTCATTCCCTCCTTCCATTCAATGCGTGTTTTCATGCTGTTTTTTCTCGAAAGAATTCCAAAGCGTTATTTTAGTCCTGTTCCGGCAGATAGAGCATGCCACTATAGAGCGGCCGGGGGTGAGAAAGCGATGACGATTTACCTGGTGGATCAAATGCTCCAGTAGATGTCAACGCGCGTAAGACGTAGGGCGCCAATAAGCGAAGCGCATTGCGCCGTGTGCAGATCATGATTGATTATAGTCGCGCTGCGCACTCTGGCGACACATACTTCTCTATATCAATTTATTGTAACGGCAGTGTAATGACTTGCTGACTTGGCATATAGACTTGCGGTGGGAGGTGTTTAAGTAGATAGTTGAGAAGGGTATTTATCCAGCGGATACTGGGCAGGAGATGATGAAGGCGCGCTTGAATTTCAGGATTAACATACGACGCAATGCGCCTCGCTTATTACGCCCTACACGCGGACCCGAATTCATATGACGAGTGCACATTTTACAGAACAAACGTTTATTCAGAGGTTTCGTGGATCAGGATGCGGGAACGTACCTGATGAGATCGGATACTTTGGTTTACAGGGCGGGAGATTCAAAGTTAATCGGAGGCGGGCATGAGCCGGTACCACAACATGCCAATGACTTCATGAAAGAACCAATTGCTTTTCTGCAGGGCTCCGGCCGTGGGAATGAATGCGAACAAGTCCGTTTTATATCGTGTGGTGAAAGCGGTGGCGGCAGGGGTAACCTTGAATCCTGCCCGCTCGAATTCCCTGATTGCCCTGGGCATATGCCAAGCGTGAGTGACCAGCGCGATATGCGTGATCCCGTCCCTTTGCAATATGGCAAAGCTCTTGTAGGCGTTTTCATGGGTAGTGCCCGAGGCTTCCTCTATCCACTTAACCGGAACCTGAAATTCCTTTTCGAGCACCGCCTTCATTTGTGACGCTTCGGAGGAGTCACTGCCGAGGGGAGCGCCACCCGTCGCCAGTATGGGTTTATCCGTGTGCCGGTGCAGTCGCGCGGCGTAACGGATTCGCTCCAGGCCGAGCCGGTTCACAGTGTTACCGTCATATTCCGGCGCGTTGAAATAGGTTCCCGCACCCAGCACTACGATGGCTTGTACATTATCGAAGGGGTGGGGTGCGGGCCGTGTCTCCAGTTTCTGTAGTGCGGTTTCAGCGACAAATGGGGTGGATAGCAGATAAAGCAGCATCAGCGCGGACATTACCAGAATCTTGCCCGCCCTCGGGCGGCGCTTGAGAAGCAGAATCCCCATCACACCCAGCAGGATAAGATTTAATGGGGGAAGCAGAAACGCGCTTACCAGATTAGTCGCAAACCAGCTCATGATTAATTGGTGTACAACAGCACAATGTCAGGTTATTGATGTGGCATAGGTACGCGTGATATTACATCATTCCTTTCCACTATATCTCTCTGCGATGGAGAAATAAAAAAGCCGGCGCGTTGATGCGCCGGCTTTTTCCATAAACAAAATCCGGTTTACTTGAGCGATAGAATAAACGACACCAGAGTTTTGATATTGGCGTCACTGACGTTGGAATTCGGTGGCATCGCAATGGGTCCCCACACGCCCGTGCTGCCTTTTTTCACCTTCTCTTCCAGTTGGGCTTGAGCGCCTGCGTTGTCCTTATACTTGGCCGCGATATCCTTTAACGCGGGGCCGACCAATTTCTTGTCAACTGTGTGACAGTTCATGCAACCGCTCGCTTTGGCCAAGTCCGCGTTTGCTTGCGCGGTACCCACCATCAACAGGGCTGATGCCGCAACCACTCCCATCCAGACAGCTTTCATGCTTACTCCTTTTATCCGTTAATTATAGAAGAACTAATCTTACCTTGAATTTCGCAGACGCGCAGCAATTCCTGCAAGTCAGAGATCTCCGGTAGGCATTTAACGCCTTGGCAGACCCAGGCGTTGACAGTGTTATCCGTTGCCGCCGGTTTATTCAGACCCGGCGGCAACCCAAGAAGTTCCAAGGGTAAAGCAAATGTCAGCGTGTACGGGGAGCCGCATCGTAATGCTTTCTTCCATTCCGTCAAAGCAAGCGCCTGACCACGAAGTATGACAATTTGCGGGGGCGCGAGTGATTGTTCGAGTGCCACCAACAAACTGCAGCAGGCGCTGGCGTAGCGAGATAGAGTGGGGTAGAACAACCCCAAAGCACGTTCGGCGGTCTGTAAATAGCGAAATTCGCCGAGCAGATGTCCCAACCGTTGTAGCGCGTATGCCGCCACACCGTTACCCGAAGGCGTGGCGTTATCAAGACCCGGCTTGGGGCGATGTATCAATCTTTCATGGTCGTGACTGGTGAAGAAAAATCCTCCCGCCTGCTTATCTTCGAACTGCTCCAGCAACACATCGGCCAACGCAACGGCGAAATTCAGATCAACTTGACGAAACTCCGCCTGTATCAGTTCCAGCAAACCATCCAGCAGAAACGCATAATCGTCGAGATAAGCGTTGAGATGCGCCTTGCCATCCTTGTAAGTCGCCAGCAGGCGATTATCTTTCCATAGCGTGGAACGAATAAAGTCCACCGCAAGGGTCGCCGATTGGACCCAATCGCCGCGTTCGAAGACATGGCCCGCGCGCGCCATTCCCTTGATCATCAGCCCGTTCCAACTGGTAAGAATTTTCTCGTCGCGCCGCGGATGCACGCGTAATTCGCGCTCAACAAAAAGTTTTTTACGTGCCGATGCAAGCCTTTGTTGTGCTTCCTCATGATTGATGCCGATAGCTAAAGCAACTTCCGCAAGTGGCTGTGCTATTTCCGGATTCCAGTGTTTTTGTTCGAAGTTTGGGGTACGCAGGAGTCCGTAATAGGGCGCAACCACGGCATATTCTTCCAGCGACAGAATTTGCGCTATTTGAGTGCGATCCCATACATAGAATTTGCCTTCCTCATCTTCGGAATCGGCATCCAGTGTCGAGTAATAACCACCCCCGCCTGTTATGTTTACGCCTGCTCTAACCAGTGGTTGCATTTCCCGCATTACCCATTCGGCTGTTTCCTCCGCAACCCGTTTGTATAATGGGTCTCCGGTGGCAAGCCAGACGTCGGCGTAGACTCGCAGCAACGGCCCGTTGTCATAAAGCATTTTTTCGAAATGCGGAATGCTCCAGTGCTGATCCGTGCTGTAGCGGCAGAAACCGCCGCCCAACTGATCGTAGATACCGCCCTCCGCCATTCTTTGCAGGGTGTACGCCGCCATGTGCAACGCCTCGGCATTGCCTGTGGCAAAGTAACGGCGCAAACAGAATTCCAGCTCCGTGGGATGAAGGAATTTTGGCACATCGCCAAAACCGCCGTTTACGGAATCGAACCGGTCCTTTAACTCGGCCAGCGCCTGATCAAGCGGCTGTTCCGAAAATGCCGGGGTTGCGGGGCCTGCCGACGGCAGCGCGTTGGCAAATGATCGTAGCAACGAGGCGCTCTGCCGCTCGATCTCTTCGCCGCGAGCATAATAAGTCTCGGCGACACGTGGCAACAGATCCAGGAAACCCGGCAAACCGTGGCGGGGGGCTTTAGGAAAATACGTGCCGCCGAAAAATGGTTTCTGGTCAGGTGTCAGAAACAGCGTCAGCGGCCAGCCACCATGACGCTGGGTTAGCATGTAAAGCGCGGTCTGATAAATCTGGTCGAGATCGGGGCGTTCTTCGCGATCTACCTTGATATTTATGAAGTGCTGGTTCATCGCCGCGGCAACTTCCGCATCTTCAAAAGATTCGTGCGCCATGACATGGCACCAGTGACAGGCCGAGTAACCAACGGAAAGCAGTATCGGCTTATTCCCGGTGCGGGCCAGCGTCAGTGCCTCGTCTCCCCACGGATACCAGTCCACGGGGTTTTCCACATGTTGAAGCAGGTACGGACTGGTTTCGCTGGAGAGATGGTTGGGCATGGGTTCTTGGTCAAGGTGGATTGCGATTAATCCGTTACCGCTCCCCGGCTGGCCGTGGAAACCAATTTTGCATATTTTGCCAGCACGCCCCGTGTATAGCGGGGTTTTGGCTGCTCCCATCCGGCGCGGCGCCGCGCAAGCTCCTCCTCCGAAACATTGAGTTGCAACAGACGCTGTTCGGCGTCTATGGTGATGGAATCCCCTTCATGCACCAGTGCGATAGTTCCTCCCACGAACGCTTCGGGTGCGACGTGACCCACCACCATTCCGTAGGTGCCGCCCGAGAAGCGTCCGTCGGTGATAAGCCCCACCGAATCCCCGAGGCCCTCGCCGATGAGGGCGGACGTGGGCGAAAGCATTTCACGCATGCCAGGTCCTCCCCTGGGACCCTCATAGCGTATGACCACCACGTCGCCGGGCTGGATTTGACGCGCAAGTATCGCCCCCATGCAGGTTTCTTCGGATTCAAATACCCGTGCCGGGCCGGTGATTTTTGGCGTTTTTACGCCGGAAATCTTGGCGACACAACCCTCGCTTGAAAGATTGCCTTTGAGTATGGCGAGGTGCCCCTGCGCATACATGGGATTTTCCCATTGTCGGATTACATCCTGATCCTTGCGCGGCGTTGCGGGAATATCATGCAATACTTCCGCCACAGTCTGGCCGCTTATGGTGATGCAATCGCCATGCAACAGGCCATGTTCAAGCAGCATCTTCATTACCTGCGGAACGCCCCCGGCCTTGTGCAGATCGGTGGCCACGTAGCGGCCGGAAGGCTTTAAATCACACAGCACCGGTACTTTGCCGCGCATCCGTTCAAAATCATCGATGGTAAGATCCACCTCCGCCGCGTGGGCGATGGCGAGGAAATGCAGTACCGCATTGGTCGAACCGCCGACCGCCATGATCACGGCAATCGCATTCTCGATGGACTTCCGGGTGATGATGTCACGCGGACGGATCTGCGCCCTGATCGCATCAACCAGCACTTCCGCGGAGCGGGCGGCACTCACGCGCTTCTCGTCATCCTCCGCCGCCATGGTGGAAGAGTAAGGCAGGCTCATCCCTATCGCTTCAAATGCCGACGACATGGTATTGGCGGTAAACATGCCGCCACAGGAACCGGCCCCCGGACAGGCATGACGTTCTACTTCAAGCAATTCCTTCTCGTCGATCTTGTGCGCCGTGTATTGGCCCACCGCTTCGAAGGCGCTGACAATGGTCAGATCCCTTCCCATATAGCGGCCGGGCTTGATGGTGCCCCCGTAAACAAAAATGGCCGGGACATTCATTCGCGCCATCGCGATCATCGCGCCCGGCATGTTCTTGTCACAGCCACCGATCGCAATGACCCCGTCCATACTTTCCCCTTGCACCGCGGTCTCAATCGAGTCCGCAATCACTTCGCGAGACACCAGCGAATACTTCATCCCTTCCGTACCCATCGAGATGCCGTCGGATATGGTGATGGTGCCAAACATCTGTGGCATTGCACCCGCTTCTTTCAATGCGCTCTCGGCACTAATGGCCAGCTCATTCAATCCCTTATTGCAGGGTGTGATGGTGGAAAAACCATTGGCCACGCCGACGATGGGTTTGTCGAAATCCTTGTCACTGAAACCCACCGCCCGCAGCATGGCACGATTCGGGGAACGCTGCGCGCCCTGGGTGATGGCCTGGCTGCGTTTATTGTCTGGCATGGAAACTCCTAGAGAAGGTTGAAAAACCGGGAACGAGGTTGTTGCCGTATAATTGGCTATTTTACCGCAAAAAAGTCGAACCCTATGCTCGTTCACCCGCAGTTCGATCCTGTCGCCATCTATCTTGGGCCCCTTGCTGTCCGATGGTACGGGCTTATGTATCTCCTGGGATTCGCACAGTTCATACTGTTGGGGCGTTATCGCATCAAGCGCCACCCTGAGGGAGTATTCACCAACAGCATGCTCGACGATATGCTGTTTTACGGTGTCCTGGGAGTCATACTGGGCGGCCGCCTGGGGTATGTCTTATTTTATCAGCCCGCCTACTTTCTGGAGCATCCGCTGGAAATTTTCGCCGTGTGGCAGGGTGGAATGTCGTTTCACGGCGGTTTTCTTGGCGTGATAAGCGCGATGGCGCTGCTGGCCCAAAAATATAAACTGCGGTGGCTGGCTGTCACCGATTTTATCGCGCCGCTGGTGCCGTTGGGGCTGGGGGCGGGCCGTCTCGGTAATTTCATCAATGCGGAGTTGTGGGGGCGTCCCACCGATGTGCCCTGGGGTACGATTTTCCCCCATGTGGATGATCTCCCGCGTCATCCTTCCCAGCTCTATGAGTTTGCGCTGGAGGGGCTGGCATTCTTTGCATTGATGTGGATTTATTCCGCCAAACCACGGCCGGTGGCCGCAGTCTCGGGCATGTTCCTGATCGGCTATGGCGTGTTCCGTTCGTTTGCGGAGTTTTACCGCGAACCGGATAATGGCTTTCTGGGCGTGCTGACGCTGGGTATCAGTATGGGGCAATGGTTGTCGCTGCCGATGATTGTGGCGGGTGCCGGTATGCTGGTTTGGGCTTATCGAGCGCAGCGAAGCATGTCACCCGGTTTGGAGCCGGCGGCTAAACCAATTACGCCAAATAAGCCGGATAGGCCAAGTAAGCCGGAACGAAAGAGGGGCGGACGAGGCCTGAAGTAAAATTCCCTCATGTCCCTGCGCCATTCCTACACGGTTATTGCTCCACTTTATGACGCTTTGCTCGCGACAGCGGGCACGGGAGTGCGCGCTGCAAGCCTCGGGCAATTGCCGCAACAAGGCGATCTCAATGTTCTCATCAGCGGCATTGGTTCGGGGCTGGATTTACCTCATCTTCCACCCTGCCATCGTTATGTCGGCCTGGATCTCACCGCCGCCA
>JBDSSX010000182.1:0-5465 GCA_039928555.1 Nitrosospira sp.
CCTTATGGTTTGTAGGTGATAGATATCAAAAATCGTGAGGATCAGGAATCGTGGAGCCGATCATAGTGTTTTCAGGTATTCGAGTAAATCGAGACGTTCTTCTTTCGACATGGGATACAGGCATTTATCCCTGACGGATTTATCCAAAAGTTCGTCTTTAATCGTCTCATCCATACATTGGTCCTTGATCTTCTTATCCACAGGTCCATCAGACTCGTCTACAGTACGTTTGACCCCGTAGTCGTGCCCGGCGTTGCTATTGCCGCTGATATCCGTCTTGAACATGAAGCCCCCATACCCGCTGCTTTTTAAGCCTACCTTAACAGGGTCGAATTCGCGTGAACCGACTTCAAACTCGTCAGGCCGATACTCACCGTCTTGCGGATCTCCTGGACGTTTCTTGGGCAATAATAAATCATAGAGCGTTGGCACGGAGCCATTATGCAGGTAAGGCGCGGTTGCCCAGATGCCATTCAGCGGCCGTGCCTTATAAGATTTTAAGGAGGCGACTGGATTGGCCGTGGTGTCGGGATCGTAATCACCGTGCTTGATCGATGATTTGATCTCGTTATGACGGACCCCTGCCGCCAAATTGGAAATCCAGTCGATCCAGCGGCGTAAAAACCATTTATCCTGATCGGGAGTGGCGACAACCCCAATAGTCGCTCGGGTCAGCAATGCCGCAACCGGCGCCCGCCGATCCAGCAAAACATCTCCCACACTCATGCCAACATACTGATTACGCAAAATGCCTGAGAAGCCTTGGTAAGTTACGCTATTTTCAGCCATCTGAGGGTCCGTACCCACATCGCTCGCCCTCGACATATGCGCCACGACGCGGCGATCAGGATCGTTGCGTTGAATTCTTGCATGGCAGCTCACGCAATGCTTATTGAACAAGGATCCCCCATTCGCAAGGCGGGTCTCGTCAATGGGCGGAAGAGTATCCTCCGGCCATAACGGAGATTGCAGACTCAACAGACGTGCTTCGATAAGGCGCAGGTTCTGGACATCAACGGAAGAATAATAGCTGATATGACGACCATAGAAACCCTGCCCATTGATGAAGGAGGATAGTGAAAATCCTTTATTTTCCGTCCAGTCAAGTGTTCCAAAGACACCTATCGCTTCCCCTGTGTTGCGTGCAATTGCCTTCAGCCCGGCATTTTCCGTGAGACCGTTCCATTGAACATAGTCATGCTGAGGAGTGTCCCATAGGAATGGGTAACTTACCGGTGCATCAGGCGGATTAAATAGCTTCTTCCGTAAACGCCCGAGTGCTTCCCAGCCGTTGTTCTCGTTCAAAGTCCTTACGATATTTTCGACGATATTGTCTCGTTCAGTGCCGCTGAGAACATTACCTGTCTCATTTGTTATCGATCTTATCTGTTCCTCCGTCATCACGTGGTCACCCATTATCCTGGGGTCACGCAATAGTTCCTTGAGCTCCCTAACGTTGATGGCATGTTCCAGAACTCTATTGTAAATGCGCCCGAACGCGTCCAGTCGCGCGTAGCCATAATGGAGGCTGCTGTAGTTGATCGTAATGTAGCTGGCGAGACGCTCGCGATATTTTTTGAGGTCTGCGAGCACTTCGGCTTCCGCCTTGTAATTACCGCGGGCTAATACATTTTTCACAAACCGGTTCCGAACCTCCTCGTTTTTGAGGGTCGCTATCAAGGCGCGGACAATATCCGCCATGAAAGTTTCCATATCAGCGCTTGCCGGGCCGCCATCGATCCGTATCCCTTTACCCTTATAGTTTATTTGTCCGGTATGGCAGGCGGAGCAAGTCAAACCGAGATACTCTTTGCCCTTGTAGTCATCCTTGACGAATCCGACTGGCAGCCCATCCGGGTTACTGGAAGTGGTCTTCTGCGGGAGATAGCGGTAGCGATTCATGTTCTCGTTGGAGCGAAACGGCTCGGCTTTGCCAACCTGCTCCAGTGCCAGGAAAAAATCGTAGGGCATCATGTCGGATCCCTGCGTGATGGTGTAAAACCAGAGACTGTCGGCGGGCGTCCATCCTTGATCAAGATACTTTATGGCCGTGAAGCTGTCGCCAAAAACATCTTGCTTCACTGTTGTTGCGCCGCGATCCGGATCCGCGTCAAGTGCCGCGCAAGCCGGCAAGAGTGCGAATACAAGAACTAATACAGGAATAGAAAATGTACGTCGTTTTTCTAACGCGATTGAAAATTGGTTCACGGTGTCCCCTTTCATGGCGAGAATACAGTTCTTATGCAATTATTATAGTTGATTCCTGAGAAATATCCTGGCAGGCAACGCGAAAGAGCGGATTCACCATAATACTCGCGTCACGCCTACCGTATGGCCAGAGCAGTCAAAACCGTCGGCGGATGTAGTGTGGTCTCGTCGCGGGTGCGTTTCAGGCTATAATTCAATAATCGATCCCACCAAACATCATGTTCTGTTCGCGACGCTGATAATTTTTTACCGGCCGCGCCCGCAAAAAACCATTTTATGAATGTTTTTTACGAAGAGGAAGGTACCTTCAAAGTAGGCGCTATCCTTGCCGACAACACGACTTCGCTTCAAGTGGAAGCGCCGCACGGCAAGCGCGCAAAAATAAAGGCGGCTTCGGTGCTGCTGCGGTTTGACGCACCATCACTGTCCGAATTCATGGATCTCGCGCAGAAAACTGCGGAGGATCTCGATCCAAATTTTCTCTGGGAGTGTTGCGAGAGCGAGGCCGAGTTTGCCAGTGATGTACTGGCCGCGGATTATTTCGGTCACCTGGCCAGTCCTGAGGAAGCGGCGGCGGTACTGATCCGATTGCACAGTGCGCCGATGTATTTTTACAAAAAAGGCCGGGGACGCTATAAAGCGGCACCATCGAAAGCGCTTGAGGCTGCCCTTGCCAGTCAAGAAAAAAAGCGTCTGCAGGCGGAACTGCAAGCCCGTTATGTGCAGTTACTGAACACATTTACCCTGCCGGAAGAATTCAGACCGTCGCTGCTCAATCTCCTATACCGGCCTGACAAGAATACAGTCGAATGGAAAGCGCTTGATGCCGTTTGCGCCGCGACCAAGCTAAGCATTTCCAAACTGCTGGAAAAATGTGGTGCGATACCGTCTACGCATGACTACCATGTCAACCGGTTCCTGCTGGAGCATTTTCCTGAAGGAGCAGGCTTCGACGCGCTCGAGGCGGGCGGCGAATTACACGACCCGATAGATCTACCCATAGCGGATGTGGCTGCTTTCAGCATAGATGATGCCACCACTACCGAAATTGACGATGCCTTTTCGGTCACCCCGCTGACTCTGGGCAGCTTTCGCATCGGTATCCATATTGCCGTTCCCACGCTGGGAATCGTGCCGGGGTCGCTCCTGGATACCGTGGCGGCACAGCGTCTTTCCACCGTTTATCTTCCGGGCAGCAAAATTACCATGTTGCCGGACGCGGTGATCCACCACTATACATTGGGCGAAGAACGATTATGCCCGGCGCTTTCGATGTATGTAGACGTGGCAGATGACTTCACCGTAATCGCCACAAGCAGCCGCATCGAACGCGTGAACGTTGCCGCCAATCTCAGACACGACGCGCTGGAAGAGCACTTTAACGAATACACGTTGGCGGCGGGAAGTCTTGATCATCCTTTTGGCAAAGCGTTGCTGGCGTTATGGAAATTCGCCTGCAAGATGGAGGCGGTTCGCGGCAAGACCAACGACAGCAATAATGAGAAAATCGATTACAGTTTCCACGTTGAGGATGATCGTATCACTATTAGCGAGCGCCGGCGGGGTTCACCCATCGATAAGGTGGTATCGGAACTGATGATTTACGTGAATACCGAATGGGGCAAGCAACTGGCCGATAGCGGTATCACCGGCATCTATCGCAGCCAGGGCGGTGGCAAAGTCAGGATGAGCACCTCTCCTGCGCCGCATCAGGGTTTAGGTGTTTCGCAGTATGCGTGGATCAGCTCACCGATGCGCCGCTATGTGGATTTCATCAATCAGCGGCAACTGGTCGCGGCGCTGCGCAAGGAGGTGCCGCCTTATACCCGGGAAAGTGAAAGTTTGCGGACATCGATGCGGGATTTCGAAGCGGCTTATGAGGTTTACGGAGATTTTCAGCGAAGGATGGAGCGCTACTGGTGCTTACGCTGGTTGTTACAGAAAAACATCGATACAACGGGTGCGCAAGTACTTAAGGAAAATCTGGTGAAACTGGATCATCTTCCATTGGTCGCGCGGGTAACTTCCTTACCGGAAGTGCCGCCAGAAACGGCTGTTGAATTGGAGATTTCCCAGATTGATTTGCTGGAACTTACTTTCAACGCAAAATTCCTGCGTAAACTGGAAATATAGATGTGCTTGTCAACTCGTGTGACGAGCGCATCGTTGTTGGTTTACAATGAATACCGCTCTCTAATCCGGATGTTTCATAAATTGACGCGCGCCCTCGCTGGTCTTTTGTTTCGTATGGAAATTTTGTTCAGTCGAGCGTATGAATGACTACGCCACTCTTTCAAAAAATCCCCTACAAAACAAAATCCTGCGCAATCATCCCGCGAATTTATGAAACATCCGGGCTAAAACATTCTTCACCTTAATTTTTACGCGCGTTTGTTACATTGAGTTCCACTTCAAATATATCGGATTTTAACTCAGCCACATTCCGCGGGTGGCTAAGTCCCTCGTCACGCCTCAACGTGACAATACTGGTATCGGTAATTTTTCACGCGATTATTTTATTCGGGATTACCTTCAAGCTTCCCTATCCAAAAATCGACAATGCCGCCCCGCCACTGGAAGTCGTGCTGGTCAACAGTAAATCCGCATCGAAACCGCGCAATGCGGATGCGCTAGCCCAGTCTAACCTGGACGGTGGGGGTAACACTGACAGCAATCGCCGGGCCAAGACGCCCCTTCCCTTGTCGCCGGAACATGCGCACGCCGATGATGTAACCACTGCCACGCAAGAAACGGAGCAACTTGAACACGAAGCAGAGAAGCTGATGACCGCGGCCAATAGCGATCAGAATGCTTATCAGGCAGATCACCCCTTTGATCAGCCGGAACAAAATCGATCCGTTGTTGAGGGCGCCGACCTGGTTCAGCGTGGCCTCGAAATGGCTCGCCTTGAAGCTCAAACTGCCCGCGATTATGAAGCCTATCAGAAGCGCCCAAAACGCAAATTCATCGGTGCGCGCACGCAGGAATATCGTTTTGCTCGTTATGCCGAGGATTGGCGTATCAAGGTGGAGCGGATTGGCAACATGAATTATCCTGAAGCGGCGAGGCGGGAAAAGCTCTTTGGAAACTTGCAACTCACCGTCGGTATCAGGTCTGATGGCAGCCTTGAGTCGCTTGAAATAAACCGCTCGTCAGGGAAAAAAATTCTGGATGAAGCGGCGATACGCATTGTGAATTTGGCGGGACAGAACGGATTTGCTCCCTTCCCGCCGGACATCAGTAGAGATACTGATATC
>JBDSSX010000183.1:0-15877 GCA_039928555.1 Nitrosospira sp.
TTGGTAGCGAATCCCAGATTCGAACTGGGGACCAACGGATTATGATTCCGCTGCTCTAACCACTGAGCTAATTCGCCACATGCAAGTACCCAAGGGGATGGCATTGTGCCTTCAGAGACCTACTCTGTCAAGATTTACAAGGGTTTGCGAGAGGTTTACATAGGACTTCAGGGAAGCCAGGAAAGTTCTAAATGACTGATTCCAGCGAGCCTCCGGATTCAATCCGGAATAAAGAGTCCGTCATTTCCGTTGAATCAAATTTTCGAAAGTTACATACCGGAGCCCGGTGTCTTAAAACCGCCTGTATAATGCCGTCATGAAATTCGATGTCGTGATCGTTGGCGGCGGACTGGTTGGGGCAAGCCTGGCGCTTGCGCTCAAGGATAGCGGTCTCAAAATCGCATTGGTGGAGTCACGCGCGCCGGTTCCTCTTCCCGCCGACGACAGCTGGGACAGCAGAGTTTATGCCGTTAGTCCTGGCAGCGCCAAATTTCTGCAAGCCTTTGGCGTATGGCAAGCGCTCGACGAGGACCGGATTACGCCAGTTTATAAAATGGCGGTATTCGGCGATGATAGCGCCGCACGTCTTGATTTCAGCGCCTACGATATCGGATTGACGGAACTGGCTTTCATTGTGGAGAATCGCCAGCTCCAGGCCGCCGTGTGGAATGCGCTCAAGCGCCAGAAAAAACATATCAAGATTTTCTCCCCCGCCGAATGCACCTCGATAACCTGGGACGAATCTCACGCCGATTTACATCTGGCGGATGGCAATGTGCTGCAAGCGGCATTGATTGTTGGCGCAGATGGCCTGAATTCCTGGGTGCGGGAGCAGGCGGAGATTGGGGTCATGCGGCACTCCTATCAACAAATAGGGGTGGTGGCCAATTTCAACGCGGAGCAAAACCACCGTAATGTTGCTCACCAGTGGTTCCGGCGGGATGGCGTGCTGGCGCTGCTGCCATTGCCGGAGACGCTGGTATCCATGGTATGGTCAGCAAATGAAGAACGGGCTCGCGCGTTGCTCGATTTATCTGAAACGGAATTGTGTCACCAGGTTACCCAGGCTTCCTGCCGTGCATTAGGTGAGCTGCGGCTTGTTACGCGGCCTGCCGCTTTTCCGCTGAATTTCATGCACGTGAAGAAACTGGTGCAGCCGCGTCTTGCCCTCATCGGCGATGCCGCCCACGGCATCCACCCTCTTGCGGGGCAAGGTGTGAATCTGGGGTTGCGTGATGCGCGCGAACTGGCCACAACTATCATTGCGCGCGGGCTGGAACCCGATTGCGGCGATTATTTGTTGCTGCGCCGCTACGAGCGTGCGCGCAAGGAAGACATTCTGGCAATGGAACTTGCCACCGATGGTCTGCAAAAATTATTCAACAACACTAACCCGACGCTAGTTCGCTGGCGTAACTTGGGGCTGGAAATCACCAACCGGTTACCTCTGCTGAAAGACCGGTTGATACAGCATGCGTTGAGTTGAAGCTGACCCAGCGAAGTCCGGAATTTGACAACAAGCACGGCCAGACGCCGTGATATTTACTTGAACTGGAGTAACCCACATCATGCGTTTGAGCCTCATTTTTCCCGCCTTATTGTTATGCCTCCTTTCTGTTGCGGCTTTTGCCGATGAAGCCGCCGTAAAAAAGGCAGTTGTGGCACATTTTCCAGGCGAGAAAATTGAAAGTGTTAAAAAAACCCCTTATCTCGGATTATATGAAGTTGTGGTTGGGGGTGAGTTACTCTATACCGACGAAAAAGCGACCTACTTCTTCTTTGGCCATGTGGTTGATCCCCAAACCAGGCAGAGTCTGACCAGCGAACGCTTGCAGCAGATAAAGGATGCCCGGCGGATAAGTATTGATTCCCTCCCGCTTGATCATGCAATTAAAACGGTCAGGGGCAACGGAAAACGCAGACTAGCAGTTTTTTCCGATCCGAATTGCCCTTATTGCAAACGTCTTGAAAAGGAATTGACCAAGATCACCGATGTGACCATTTATACCCTGCTCTACCCCGTACTTAACGGTTCGTTACCCACTGCCACTTCGATATGGTGTTCCGCGAACCGCCTCAAGGCATGGGATGACTTCATGCTGAGAGATATCGCTCCAACCGGAAAGAACTGTGAAACGCCGATCGAGACACTCGTTCAGATGGGTAAGAAAAACGGTATAAATGGTACCCCGACGTTGATCTTTGCCGATGGCTCAATCATACCGGGAATGATAACCGCTGAAATGATAGAAAAGAGACTAAGCGAGGGAGCAACCACGAAATGACAAACGTATGGGCTGCGGACAACCCGGTGGAGAGGTCAACACATTCTAACCCGGATAATCCATTAGGCGGCTCTCCGAGCCTACCCGAGAGCCGGCGGTCAGTTTGCGGCCATTTTTGCCGCCGTTTTTGCCACGGGTGCGGCGTCCATACACCAGGCTATGGACTCTTCCCAATCGGCAAAACTGTCTCGCAGCCTGCCTCGCCATCATCTCGCGTCCTAATGATTATCCGGGTTTAATGGGGCCCATCTTTTCTCCAGGAAGGATCTTGGGGTTGCCTGCCTCCAGTTGTTTAATTTCCCATAGTATCGGGTAGTTAGCGGCCGCATATATCATATTGACCCATCATCCCGTTGAGCGTAGAGTTCAATGCAGGAATATTTGAAATTCAAATATTCCAATTTCACGCGTATCCCCATTCACCAACGCCGGAGGACAATACCATGCCCGACTATCACGTCCTTCCCGCGCAGCGCCTGACGGGCGCTGTGCGGGTAGCCCGCCCCGTTCCGCCTAAATCTGTAACGCTAACATCACCTGCCCTTGATGTGATGACCGATCTGCGGCAAATTCATGTCGCGGTAATCGAATTGCATCAGACGATGGAATCCGCAAATGCATATATGATACAGCGCGGTATACGTTCCCTGCTTGTATTGAATCAGGATCAGATTCTCAGCGGCCTAATCACCGCAACCGATATTCTCGGTGAGAAGCCGCTCCGTTTCATTCAGGAGCGGAGTATGAAACACAATGAGATCCTGGTGTCCGATATCATGACTCCGCTTGACCGGCTGGAAGCTATTTCCATCGAGGAAATTCAGCACGCCAGAGTCGGCGATGTTGTCACCAGCCTGCTTGATGCCGGCCGGCAACATGCCCTGGTGATAGAGAGCGATGCTGACGGTAAGCCGGTTGTGTGTGGTATTTTTTCATTGACGCAAATCGAAAAACAACTGGGGACTACCATTCCATCCATGGAAGTTGCCAAGACGTTTACGGAAATAGAGACCACGTTGATGCATTAAGCATGAGTTAACGAGCGTCACAGGCGCCGAGGGTGCGGGCTCACGGTCAAGCGGGGTTGAGATTAGTGGCTGAATTCCGGTTGAGATTCGGTGCTTGCGGCTGTACAGATTTGATTCCGGATTCCGACGATTGTTAGAGAATTTATGAATAAGTCCCGCGGAGCTCCATGGCGAGTTTCCTGGGTGTCACGATCAGTCCTAAAAACAAGCTTTGGTTCATATTATGCCTGGTGGGTAAATTCCAGGCTGTTTCAGCTAGACGCGCCGTACGGTTCCGTTCAAATAGATGAGTCCGCCTCTAACCGGCGCTCAATACACACCCCCAATTTTTTAACACCGCGTATCGCACTGAGTTTCGCCACGCTGACCTTGACCCACGGCGACTTGAATTCCTTCAGGATAATTTGCGCGATATGCTCAGCCAGGGCTTCCAGCAGAGAGAAATGTGTTTGCGAAAGGGTTTCGTTGATACGTTGGACAATAAAGGCATAATCCAGCGCGTCCTCGAAATTGTCTGTTTGGCAGGCGCGGCTCGTCGGCATGGCAACTTCCAGATCGAGCTGGATGGTCTGCGCGACATTGCGCTCCCATGGATAAATGCCAATCAACGTTTTGACCTTGAGTTCTTGCAGAAAGATGATGTCCATTATTTAGGAGGGAATTAAAGCGCTTCCGGGATGTGTCGTGGAAGCTGGTTCTTCACGTAAAATCAGCGGAGGATTTTATTCTATTTGCAAAGATGACGCTAATAACATGACATTGATGGTTCTCATACTGCTGGCTTATTTGCTGGGGTCCATTTCCTTTGGCGTGTTGGCGAGCTGGATATTCCGCTTGCCCGACCCCCGTATGTATGGCTCGAAGAACCCCGGAGCAACCAATGTGCTGCGCAGTGGAAAGAAGGCGGCGGCGGCACTGACGCTACTGGGCGATGCCGGTAAAGGCTGGGTGGCGGTGGCATTGGCGCAATACTTCATGCCTGCCTTGGGGGAAAACGATAGAGCGATTGCCGCGGTAGCGCTGGCAGTATTTTTGGGCCATATATTCCCGATATTTCTACGATTCAAGGGAGGGAAAGGCGTGGCTACGGCCGTTGGCGTATTATTGGGACTTAACCCATGGATGGGGCTATTGGCGGTCGCCATCTGGATCATGGTCGCGGCGATCTGGCGCATGTCATCATTGGCCGCTTTGGCGGCGGCGGCGCTTGCGCCAATTTATGCGCCATTTTTTCTTGGCTTCGAAGCAAGTGCTCTTGTCGTTCTTATCATGTCCCTGGTGATCATCTGGCGGCACAAGGCGAATATCGCCAGCCTGATTGCGGGCAAAGAAACACGTATCGGCAAGCGCAGTACGCCTTGACTGCGCAGCCGGTTAAGCATCTGGTGACATTCCCTGAATTTCCAGATCCCACCGCGCCTTTATCGTAAAGGTATCATCCGGCTCCCGATCCCGGATGCCTGGCGACTGTAACCGCATTGCCCCCGCAAACGCGATCATGGCGCCGTTATCGGTACAAAATTCGAGTTCAGGAAAAAAAACCGTGGCGCCTGTTTTCTCGGTGTTGTGGCAGAGACTTCTACGCAATTGACGGTTAGCGCCTACCCCGCCCGCGACCACCAATTGAGTCAAGCCGGTTTTTGCCAGTGCCGCCAGCGATTTTGCCGTCAGTACGTCTACCACAGCCTCTTGAAAAGCCAAGGCAATGCCACCCCTGGTTTGCTCGGTGATTTCGTGTTTATTTATCAGGGTCAGCACGGCGGTTTTCAGACCGCTGAAACTGAAATTGAGGTCGCCGCTGTGGAGCATGGGGCGGGGGAGTTTGAAGCGTCCCTGTTGCCCCGAGCTGGAGAATTCATCGGCGAGTTTTGACAATGCCGGTCCGCCGGGATAACCCAATCCCAGCAATTTCGCGGTCTTGTCAAAAGCTTCTCCCGCCGCATCATCCACAGTCTCGCCCAGTAGCGTGTATTGCCCGAGGCCACGCACTTCCATCAACTGGGTATGGCCACCCGACACTAGTAGCGCCACAAACGGAAAATCAGGTGCGGGAGTGGATAAAAGTGGAGACAGGAGATGCCCTTCAAGGTGATGAATGCCTAACACCGGAATTTTTAGCGCGAAGCCCAAGGCAGCGGCGATACTCGCGCCCACCAACAGCGCTCCAGCCAGCCCCGGCCCACGCGTGTAGGCAATCGCGTTGAGGTCCCGCAAATCGAGACTGGCCGCCGCAAAGGCTTGTCTGATGAGTGGTAATACTCGCCGGATATGGTCGCGCGAGGCAAGTTCCGGTACCACACCGCCATACTCGCCATGCATTTCCGTTTGCGAGTAAAGCGCGTGACTCAGCAGACCGCGCTGCGTGTGATAGAGCGCAACGCCGGTTTCGTCGCAAGAAGTTTCAATACCAAGTACAAGCAATGGAGTGAGGGAGAAATTAGTCTTTTACAACAGAATTACGTACTGCTATATAATGGCGAGCTTTGTATCCGTTGCACCATTCATTGCACGCCATTTGTCCAATTATTTACATATCAAGGAAGGAGACTACATCTTCATGACCACTATTAAAGTCAAGGAAAACGAGCCATTTGAAGTCGCCATGCGTCGTTTCAAGCGTACCATAGAAAAAACCGGTCTGCTTACTGAATTACGTGCCAGGGAATTCTACGAAAAGCCCACCGCTGAACGCAAGCGCAAGCTGGCCGCCGCGGTTAAACGTACCTACAAACGCCTGCGCAGTCAGTTACTCCCACCGAAACTTTATTAGTTAAAGTTAGTCAAAAAAATAATTACCTATGGATCCCGCACGCCATCATGGATTGATGGAGAGGGACATGAGTTTCATAAACTCATAGTTCTGCGGGTCGGACGTAACTGTCCGTACCTGATGTGATATGCAATTTAATCGACCGGTTCCTGGCAAATAAGGCGAATAATTCCCATTGTGAATCTGAAACAACAAATCACTGAGGACATGAAAGCCGCAATGCGCGCGGGTGACACCAAGCGGCGCGATGCTATCCGGTTGTTGCAGGCCGCAATCAAGCAGCGCGAAGTGGATGAACGTATTGTGCTGGATGATGCCGCAGTCGTTGCAGTGATAGAAAAGATGCTCAAACAACGCAGCGATTCCATTACCCAATACGAGGCCGCGCATCGTCATGATTTAGCCGACGCGGAGAAATACGAAGTTGGCGTGCTGCGGGTTTATATGCCTGAAGCATTAAGCGGCGCCGAGGTGGAAGGCGCTGTAATCGACGCGATTTTGGCCGCTGGAGCTAAAGGACAGCAGGACATGGGACGTGTGATGGCGATTCTCAAATCCAGGCTTTCCGGACGGGCTGACATGGGTAAAGTATCCGCACTGGTCAAAACAAAGCTCCTTAGCTGATATTCCGGTAAGTTGTCGTTGACGAGATAGTTGCTGGGTCCCGATTCGGGTGCACGGTATGGGAGCGTGTTCCCTTGCATTTTCAGAAAACATCCTATAATGAAACCGTGTGATCAGGTTTTCCCGATTTGCACGCCGTCCAAGATATTATTGGTTTATCCGCTATAAATGATCTCACAATCATTCATTCAGGATTTGCTCAACCGCGTAGATATCGTAGATGTCATCGAACGTGACCTGCCGCTCAGGAAGGCCGGTGCAAATTACACCGCGTGCTGCCCATTTCACAGTGAAAAAACACCTTCATTCACGGTAACGCCCACCAAGCAGTTTTATCACTGCTTTGGTTGTGGTGCGCATGGGAGCGCCATCGGCTTCGTGATGGAATACGGTGGCATGAATTTTGTCGAGGCGATAAGCGATCTCGCGGCGCGCGTCGGGATGCAAGTACCCGTTCAGGAACCCGAGTCCTTTCGCCGAACACCCGGATCCGGGTCTCCGTCTCACGCGGTGCCAGATAAAACCCAGGGAACAGAAAGTTCTTTCCAGGATTTGCTTGAGGTAATGAATGTTGCCGCGCGATTTTACCGGGAACAGCTCAAACATTCAGAAAGCGCCATTGCCTATCTGAAAAAGCGCGGTTTGACGGGCGAGACGGCGGCCCGTTTTGCCGTTGGTTATGCCCCGGCTGGTTGGCGAAACCTGGACGCCGCATTTCCTGATTACGTGGCGAAAGCGCAGACAAATCTGCTGGTAGAGGCCGGGTTGGTCATCGAGAGCGATGATGGCAAACACTATGACCGGTTCCGCGACCGTATCATGTTTCCCATTCTTGACCTCAAGGGGCGGATTGTGGGTTTCGGCGGACGAGTGCTGGAACAGGGTGAGCCAAAATATCTCAATTCTCCCGAAACACCTCTGTTTCAGAAGGGTCGCGAACTCTACAACCTGTTCGCCGCGCGCAGATCGATTCGCGAGGCGGGACGGGTGATCATGGTAGAGGGATATATGGACGTGGTGGCGCTTTCGCAGCATGGTATCGAATATGCCGTGGCCGCTCTGGGCACCGCCACTACGTCGTTTCACATACAAAAGCTTTTGCGCCAGACTGACAATGTGGTGTTTTGTTTCGATGGTGATAATGCGGGCAGAAAAGCGGCATGGCGCGCACTGGAAGATAGCCTTGCCCAGCTTTTGGACGGTAAGAACATTGGTTTTCTCTTTCTGCCCGAAGGTGAGGATCCCGACAGCTATGTCCGCAATTTCGGCAAGGAAGCGTTTGAGGGATTGCTCAGGCAAGCATTGCCTCTGTCTGTTTTTCTGTTCAGGGAATTGTCGGCACGTGTCGACCTGACAACCAGCGAAGGCCGTGCCAAACTGGTGCAGGACACAAAGCCTCTGCTGGCGCGGGTTGTGGCACCAGGATTGGCGCTGATGTTGTTGAAGCAATTGGCGGAAATCAGCGGCGCCACCCAAAGGGAGTTGGAGGATTTATTAAAGATCAGGCGTGCTTCGTCCTCTCCGTTTCGTGAAAAAGTGCCACGACCACAGCCTGCCTCGCCTTGCCGTTGGCTGATACAGATACTGTTGTACGATCCTGATTATGTCCGGAAGCTGGATAGAGCGCTGCTCATGGAAAGCCGGGAATATGCTGAAGAAATAGCAGCGCTGACGGCACTGGTTGAATTTATCGATACCCACCCCCATCTTGGAAAAGACACGGCAATACCTTCGGCGATCACATATTTTCATGATAGTCCTCATCGTTTGCTGTTACAGAAGGCCGAGAGCGAAACCCTTGCGTGGGACAACAACATCGATCTGGAGGCGGAGTTTGCCGGCGCATTGGCGCGCTTGCGGGAAATGCAACGTAAACAACGCATGACAAGGTTACATAACAAACCCCTGAGTATGCTTACCCCCGAGGAAAAGCAAGAACTCCAGCGATTGGCTGTACCTTGAAAGCGATAAGCCGAACAGCGTTAACAAAATTTTGATATAATCGAAAAATTTTTAGGTCTCAACCAGCCGTATTATTTCTGGGAATCGACATGGTAAAAGCGAAAACGCAAGCCAAGGTGGCGGTAAGAGAAAAATCGAAGGCTGCGGCTTCAGGAGCCGCGGTTGTGGGTCGTCCCGCCGACAAAGTCAAGGTGGCGAGAAAAAAGGAAACAAGCCAGTCCGTTACAAAGCCGCTGAAGGAATCGGCAAAACCACCGGTAAAAGCGACTGCGGAAGCATTGGAGGAAAAAATTACGACCGTTGCGAAATTATCCACTAAAGCGTCGGGCGTGACAGAGATCGAACGGACAGTTCTGGCGATCACCGAGCCCAATTTGCTTACCACAAAAACAGCCAGGGCCAAGGCGGCAAAGGAAGCCAAGGCTCAGGCGAAAGACGTCGAGAAAACGCCACTCGCGCCACAAGATATTGAGGCGCGGCGCATGCGCCTCAAGAATCTCATCGTGCAGGGCAAGGAGCGCGGCTATCTGACCTATGCCGAGATCAATGATCATCTTCCCGATGATATGCTGGATGCTGAACAGATCGAAAACATCATCAGCATGATCAACGATGTGGGTATCTCTGTTTATGATGAGGCGCCCGACGCGGAAACACTGCTGATGTCCGAGACCGCGCCGACGGTGGCCGATGAGGATGTGGTGGAAGAAGCTGAAGCGGCGCTTTCCACTGTGGACTCCGAGTTTGGCCGCACCACCGATCCGGTACGCATGTATATGCGTGAAATGGGTTCGGTGGAATTGCTTACGCGCGAGAGCGAAATCGAAATTGCAAAGCGTATCGAGGACGGATTGAAGCATATGATCCAGGCAATTTCCGCCTGCCCGACCACCATAGCCGGAATACTCGATCTTGCCGACAAGGTGGCGCGAGATGAGATGCGCATTGACGAATTGGTGGATGGATTGCTGGACCCGAATGATCAGGAAATGGTCAGTGAAGAAATCTCCGATGAAACGCTGGAGCAGGAATTGGGCGCGGAGAATACGGAAGATGAGGACATCGCCGCGATAGCAAGCGCTAATTTACTCAAGTTGAAAAATGATGCGCTGGAGCGTTTTGCGGTGATTCAGCAGGCTTATGCCGAGATGCAGAAAGCGCTGGCAAAAAAGGGATCAACCAACAAGACGTACAAAGACATACAGGAGAATATTTCAGCCGAGCTTATGGCCATTCGCTTTTCAGCAAAAATGGTTGAGAGGCTTTGCGACACGCAGCGTGGCCTGGTGGATGAAATGCGCGGCTATGAGCGCAAAATCATGGAGCTATGCGTGACCAAGGCGGGTATGCCGCGTAATCACTTTATCAAGGGCTTTCCAGGTAACGAGAGTAATTTCGACTGGGTGGCACAGGAAATCGGGGTTGGCAAGCCGTATAGTCAGACGCTGGGGCGCTACCAGCCGGCTATCGTCGAACAGCAGGAGAATCTGCTGACGCTGCAAAAGCGAGTGGGCATCCCGCTTAAAGACCTCAAGGAAATCAACCGGCGGATGTCCACCGGCGAGGCCAAGGCACGCCGTGCCAAACGCGAAATGACCGAAGCTAATTTACGGTTGGTGATTTCCATAGCCAAAAAATATACCAACCGTGGACTGCAATTCCTTGACCTCATACAGGAAGGCAATATCGGGCTCATGAAAGCGGTGGATAAATTTGAATATCGGCGAGGTTACAAGTTTTCGACGTACGCTACCTGGTGGATTCGCCAAGCCATTACCCGTTCCATCGCCGATCAGGCGCGCACCATTCGTATTCCGGTGCACATGATCGAAACCATCAACAAAATGAATCGTATTTCGCGCCAGATTTTGCAGGAAACCGGACAGGAGCCGGAACCGGCACTGTTGGCGCAGAAAATGGAAATGCCGGAAGAGAAAATCCGCAAAATCCTCAAGATTTCCAAGGAGCCGATCTCCATGGAGACGCCCATTGGCGATGATGAAGATTCCCATCTGGGCGATTTCATCGAGGACTCAGCCACCATGGCGCCTGCGGACGCCGCAGTCTACGCCAGCCTGCGGGATGTTACCAAGGATATACTGGACTCCCTGACGCCGCGTGAAGCAAAAGTACTGCGCATGCGTTTCGGCATCGAAATGAATACCGACCATACGCTGGAGGAGGTAGGTAAACAATTTGATGTGACCCGTGAGCGCATTCGGCAGATAGAAGCCAAGGCGCTACGCAAATTGCGTCATCCTTCGCGTTCTGAGCGCCTGCGCAGTTTTCTGGATACCGAAGGCTGATCGGCCTTCGGTGTTTCCATTTTAGTGTCTAGATAGGGTCTGTAGCTCAGTTGGTTAGAGCAGGGGACTCATAATCCCTTGGTCGCTGGTTCGAGTCCAGCCAGACCCACCAATAAATCAAAGAGTTACAGGATAAACACTGTAGCTCTTTTTGTTGAATGTAAAAAATGTAACCATTTTGTAACCGTACTTGCTCAATAAAGGGCTGCCATGCTAAGGTTTGTATATCTCACGCTTCTTACCAGCGCTCTGGCGGCCTGTGTCTCAGCCCCCACTCGCTCTGATAGTGGCGCTTTCGCACTTACTCAAACCGGTGAGATACCAGCTTCCAGCGCCCAACCCTTCACAGATTGCTTAATGGATGGGTTCGACGCTAGTAGCTTCATGCTAACAAATGTTTCCGTTAGACAGCAGCGCCGCACTGAACGCTATCGTGTGGAAGTATTAACTTACTCATCAGTTCTGCTCAGCGCTGATGTTTTTGACAATGGTCGTGCCGAACTTTATGAAAGCTCGGCCGCGGCGCTGGTTAACTTATCCAGGGAACGTAAAGCTTTTTCCGACTGCCTCGATCGCTATCGCAATCCGAGCTAGGCTAGAGCCTCCTTTTAGGAAAGCGCGCCGATTTCGCCATAAGCTCTACAATCGATTATTCGGTTGATGCCACCACACACAGTAGCCACATCGTCATTTAAATCCATTGCAGGGCTTCTGGTAGAGCCAGCCGCGTAGCTAAGGCCAAGCTACCGCTGGCCATCGGATTATTCTCAGGGATGTATTTAGCTTTCCTTCGTTTTTTTCTTTTCCCGAGCCCTTTCAAGCATAGTAAGCAATTCGGCTTCGGCCTCGTTGTATCTTGATGCCAATCCGCGCCGCCAATTCAGATTAGGGGAAGAAGCTGTTTGAGTTTTTCGCTTCAAAAACTGGTCCAAGGCATTCCTGTGTACGCGGTAAATTCTTCCGTGCACATGAACGACTGGCAGGCCATCTGCCACCATGCGCGATACGGTACGCACAGATATCTGCAGCTCTTTGGCTATGTCCTTAAAGGTTAAATAGGTCATGCCTAGTAGTGTAGGCAAAGGAAGGGCACTAAGCAAAAACCCGCCGAAGCGGGTTTTTGGCTTGAAGATTTAAGAGCATGTCGCCCTAGAAGACATTTATTCTTTTGTATCTTCTTCAAGTTTAGCGCCGGCCGAAGTGTCGGGTTGTTTAAGAAACTCCTCATAGGTACCCACGAATGTAGGAGTTGGTAGCATAATGCCTCCTGGAAGACTACGCGCAGTGATCGTCGAGACCATATCGCGAATGGCGCCATAGACAAGCGCCGCGCCATTCTCGTAGACCAACTGTTCATGTCTTTCAATTGGCCACTGTTCGGTCACACTAAAAATACCCAATGCTTGTACATCGATAACATACGGACAGATAACTTCCGCATCCTCGTTAGTTACCACGAACCCAACTGCAACCCACCAATTCTCGTTATTTTCATCTTTACCATGCTTAACGCTCCATCCTAGCGTGGCACCGACAAAATCGAAATCTTCCGCTTTTATTTTAGAAGTGAAATCTGTCTCGATATTCACTCTAAAAAACTTAAGATTGAGAAAGGTCAGCGGACTTGGGTTCATGCAACTTTTCCCCAAGCTCGAGTCATACTAACTTCAGCAACTCGCTCACTACTATTGCCAAAGTATCTCTCGGCATTCGCGGCTATTGGTTTACAGCTCTTTAAACCAAGGTTCATTGTGTTCTGAAAGCGATTATGGTCAAGCTCATATCGTATTGCGTTTCCAAAATCAGCTATCTGATCAAGGAAGTATCTTGCCTTAACCTTCGATACAAAACTTTCAGGTAAGTCTATTTTTTTCTGGACCGCTAACAATAAAAGGTTGGAATTATTGTCCGCACAAAGCCGCAGAAGGCTATCCATGGCAACGCTTTGGGTAATGTCATCATTCTCATATCTTGAGAACGCGACTTTCCCGCCACCAAACAGCTCAGCAGCTAACGTCTGCGTTAATTCGAAGTTCTTGCGAAGAGCCCGGATTTCAGACCCAGTTAGTAAACGCTCAGCTTTCTTCTTAAAAATGGTGATCGCACGCTTGTTTGCTTGGATTTCCGCCGGACCGGCTAATTCGGATCCGCAATGATCGCATAAGGAATAGCACATCAAAACCTCCCCGCTCACTCCTTCATGCTCAACTTTATTAATTCCGACATGTGAAATCAAACTTCCCTCTCCACAAGCGGGGCACAACTCACCGTCACGGTTAAGTTCTATCTTCATTTTCATGCTCCTTGGGGGTGAATTGATATCGTTAATAACGAGTGACCAGCTTTACTTATTGCAAACTTTAGGTAATACCCTATTCTTCTTTGCCTAACAACGGATATATCTGAGGAAGCCCATATGAAAGTATAAACATCACATGCAGCCCATGGACCATTCGATTTCTGGATGCACCATTCTGAACCTTTAAAGGTGCCGCTATCCATAGCATGAATGATCATCTCAGCAATCTCATCGATGTCCAAACTCCACTTTTGGACATCTTCTACTGAATTTCTCGTCCATAACTGAATCTTTTGCTGCTGCGACAATAAGACGACCTCATCCTTATTATAAATGGGGCCTCCGGTTATCTTTCTACATGGAGGGGTATGACAGCAGGGGACATCGCCTTGAAAGCGGCTAACGTTTGTATTATTTATCACGATGATAAATTTTGCAAGGAGATTCGGGAATGATTATATGACCAAATGTAATAACAACGAACTTGACCTATAACGACCTCATTTCAATAGCTGTCCTCTGCAATTAGAATGTGTTCAATATACAGATCAGCCTGCATGGGCTACGCG
Organism: Nitrosospira sp.; assembly: GCA_039928555.1. Taxonomy (GTDB): domain Bacteria; phylum Pseudomonadota; class Gammaproteobacteria; order Burkholderiales; family Nitrosomonadaceae; genus Nitrosospira. Next base: position 13,844 of record JBDSSX010000183.1, read on the forward strand.
ATTGTACAGAACTCAGCAATATTAAGTATTGTTCTGAGGTACACCAGAGAATCAGTGTGGTTATTAAGCAGGCGAGGGCGTTAGTGAGGTAGCGAACAGAACCTAGTAGAGTCTCCGCGTATATTTACTCTTCCGCAATTTCGTATGTATCCGAAGCGAGGTCGTTGTCAGCAGCGGAGCGGCATCATCAATACCCGAAGATTCCTAGTTACTTCTATTTGACTAGCCATTTATGATGAGGAGACCGCCATGTCTATATTGCATAGCCCAAAGCAGAATCAAATCATTTCGGCTTTGCCTGTCCACAAATACACCCGCTTATTGCCGTTTCTTGAATTGAGAGATTTGTCAGTAGGAGAAGTAATATACGAGCCTAATATCACGATTAGCTATGTTTATTTCCCTACCACCTGCATTCTTGCTCGAACATACCAACTTGAATCCGGTCTCTGGAGGCAGGTTTCTATGATTGGGAATGAAGGCGTAACCGGAACGTCCCTGTTATTGGGCTGCGATAGCACTCCTGCTACGGTTATAGTACAAAGCCCGGGTTATGCTTATCGTATCAAGGCGAGCATTCTAAAGAAGGAACTTAAGCCCGGCGGGACTCTACAGCGGCTATTGTTACATTTTACCCAGGCTTTGCTCCTGCAAACAGAACAGTCCGCGGTGGAACACCGTCAACCTATCATTAACCAATTGTGCCGGTTTTTATTGATGACCGACGACCGGTCACCCGGTAGTTCATTTCCCTTGACGCATGAATTAGTGGGCAACATGTTAGGAGTGCGCCGCGAGAGCGTAACCACAGCCGCGCTTACCCTGCAAGCGGAGGGGGCGATTGCATATAGACGCGGGCATATGACAGTGATAAATCGGAAACTTATGGAAGACCGCGTAAGCGAGGCCTACATAGGACTTAAAAACGAATACCATCGATTGTTGTCAAACAAATCTGAAGCTGAAACGGAAAACCAGTGTGAAGCCAACCCTATGTCATTTGGGTCAATAAAGACTCGAAGCCCATCTACGGAAGCGGCTAATGGAAGAAATTTATGGGGCGCATGATCACTTGATATAGAAACAGCAACTTAAAATCAGGAGGTGTGCCATGAGAGAGGACTTATTGTTCTGGTGTACATATCTTCTTGTGTTTGTCGCTGGATTGGGAATGGTAGTAGTAAATTGAGATGTGGTATCGAAATGGCCCAGAGCTCACAAACTCTGGGCCATTTATTTGTAAAAAGGTGAAAATGATCATCGCATGAGAGCAGCAATGAAAAACCCGCCGAAGCGGGTTGGTCGTTACATGTCTAAAAGTTTTTGTGCTCCAAAAACAGTTTGCACATGTCTCTCATATTCCTCTTGATCTTTGGATTAGCTGGGGCAGCTATTGAGGCATTTGAAGCGGATCAATAATTAGCAAGGATGGGGACGGTAATGTTGCTTCAACGGTGTGCAGACGCATTTATTTTTTAGGCCAAGTTAATGAAATATCCCGTTCTACCGTGAGCTTATATTCGCGATCGTGTTGAATTGTTTTTTTAACCTCGATTGGGGAAAAACCTTTTTCTTCTCTTTTTTTAGCACGGCCAGTACCCTATGTTTAAATTCATCTTCTGCGCGGCAACCAAACGTCAGGCCCGTTAGAGCATTAGATGCGAATGGAAGATAACTGTTAGCTCCGTTGGGAATAATCATTCGCCACTCCCGTTCGTATTTCCAGCCTTCGGATTTCCTAAGAAAGACAACTTTTATATCGTTTGTCAGGTTGTTCAAGTTTACTCGTGGGTAATCATTTGAGTAATCAACCTTACTTATTCTCAGCATTGTTTTAACATCCTGAGCCAAGTCAAACTGAAGCGCAAATCCTTTATGGTTATCGGCATAGTGGCTCCACATTAATAAATTCAAATCATCTTCAGTGAAGCAGAGAATGCCTAGTTTATTAGTATGTTTAACGAATGTAGCTCTCATTAATCGGAGCTGACCCTCCGGATCGCACATTCTTTCCGTCACCTCTTTGTCCCGTAT
>JBDSSX010000184.1:0-10496 GCA_039928555.1 Nitrosospira sp.
GATAAGCCAGCATCAGCAGTGTTGCGAGGAACACCACCAGCAAAATAAGAGATTGCACAGTCATTACAAATCCTCTGCGTTTATCAGGGCAACGACCAGATATATTAATAGACCAGCCGCGACGACCGCGCCAATAACATAAAACATGTTCATTGACGCTGGCCGAGTTTGCCGCAGCCGCTGACAAACGCATAGGTCACGAGGAGAAGCGCCAGGATTGCACCGATATATAGAAGGTCCATTGTCGCCCCGAACAGGCTATTTTGAATATATACAGATTAACCGGAACCGCCTAAAAATCTTGTAAATATCCGGTCATTGGACATAAAGAAAGTGTAAAAATCGCGGTGTAGTTGAACGCTCGCAACCGAATCCAGGGATTATAGATACCCCGGATGTGATGCTGAGGAACTGCTGAATCGGTTCCTGATACAGTCGTGCGGTATTTTTGTATTCCTGTATCATTGCGGTTTCAAAATTACGCCCGTGTTCCATGAAAATTACCTTCCTGGATTTCGAGCAGCCCATCGCCGAGCTTGAAGCAAAAATCGAGGAGCTGCGTTTTGCGCAGGACGATTCAGCGGTGGATATTTCGGCGGAAATTCTGCGCCTGCAGAAGAAAAGCCAGTCGCTCACCAACGGCATATACGCCAAGCTCACGCCATGGCAAATTTCGCAGGTTGCGCGACATCCGCAGCGTCCCTATACGCTCGACTATATCCAGCATCTGTTCACTGATTTCGAAGAGCTTCACGGTGACCGGAGTTTCGCCGATGATCATGCCATCATTGGTGGATTGGCACGGTTCATGGGTCAGACAGTCATGGTCATCGGTCACCAGAAGGGCCGTGATACCAAGGAAAAAATTCACCGGAATTTCGGCATGCCCAGGCCCGAAGGCTATCGCAAGGCGATGCGATTGATGCATTTAGCGGAAAAGTTCTCTGTGCCGCTGCTTACCTTCGTCGATACCCCGGGTGCATACCCTGGCATCGGCGCCGAAGAACGCGGCCAGTCGGAGGCCATCGGCAGAAATCTCTATGTGCTGGCGGAGTTGAAGGTACCGGTGATCTGCACCATCATCGGCGAGGGTGGTTCCGGCGGGGCGCTGGCGGTGGCGGTGGGCGATATGGTGCAGATGCTGCAATATGCAACCTATTCTGTCATTTCCCCCGAGGGCTGCGCCTCGATTCTGTGGAAAAGCGCGGACAAGGCGCCGGAAGCCGCCGAGATTATGGGCATCACCGCCCATCGGCTCAAAACCATGGGGCTGATCGACAAGATTATCAGTGAGCCGCCTGGCGGGGCCCATCGCGATTACCTCGCCATCATGCAATCCGTGAGGAAAGCATTGCAGGAATCGCTCCAGCACTTTCAGAGCTACGCGACAGAGCTGTTGTTGGAGAAACGCTTTGAGCGGTTGATGGGATATGGCAAGTTCAAGGAAGTCAAAGTCAAGTAGCATCTCCCGCAAGGCCGAAAATGTGTTGCGCGAGCAGATTCGGCGTGGCGATCATCTGGTTGCCGCGTTGAGTGGCGGGGTGGATTCGGTCGTGCTGCTGGATTTACTCATTCCGCTGTCGGTTCATTTGCAGTTTTCGCTCTCCGCCGTTCACGTCAACCACGGTATCAGCACCCATGCAGCCCAATGGGCCAAATTCTGCCGTGACTTATGCCGGGCCAGGGGCATTTCTCTCAAAATCGCCCGGTTAAAAGTCAACCGGGAATCCGGTGTCAGCCTTGAAGCGGCCGCCCGTGACGCGCGCTATCGGGTATTCGCAAAACAAAAAGCCGATTATGTGGTGTTGGCCCAGCATCTGGACGATCAGGCTGAAACGCTGCTGCTGCAATTGCTGCGAGGGGCGGGTGTGAAGGGGCTGGGGGCGATGCCCGTAGTCAGGAATTCCGCGTCCGCAATTAAACATAATGCATCGGAAACCGGGAAGCGAGCGTCAGGAAGCCGCGCCGGTACGTCAGATTACGGGCCGATGATATTGCGGCCCATACTCGATGTATCGCGGCGCGAGATCGAAGATTACGCCAGGGAAAATGCATTGCGGTGGATCACCGATGAAAGCAACGGGGACGTTTCTTTCGACCGTAATTTCCTGCGCCATGAATTTTTCCCACTACTAGAAAAGCGTTTTCCTTCCTACCGCACGACGTTTCTGCGCGCAAGCCGTCATATGGCGGAGGCATCCGGCCTGCTGGATGAATTGGCCGAAGCTGACAGCAATGAATGTATCGTTTCTGGAAAACTTCGAATCGAGGATTTGCGGAAATTGAGCTTTGCGCGCGCCAAGAATCTGTTGCGTTATTTCGTGGCGCAGCAGGGCGTGATACTGCCGAGCACAGTAAAACTGGAGGAAATTTTGCGGCAACTGCGGTCCTCAAGCGCGGATTCAAAAGTGCATATCATTTTTGGGCATACGGAGGTGCGTTGCTTCAGGGGAGTGGTTCACGTGCGCAAAGCCGGTGCATCGGCCGGCGTGGAATGGCGATTGGAATGGCATGGGGAAAAGCAACTTACTATCACAGATTTGGGTGGCACAATCAGATTTACGCGTCGCAAGGGTGTGGGGATCAATCTTCACAAGCTGATGGAGAGCCCTGTTACCATCCGCATGCGCCGGGGAGGAGAGCGTCTGCGGCCGGTTGAAAATCGTCCGCGCCGCAGTCTCAAGAATCTTCTGCGGGAAGCATTACTGCCGCCCTGGGAGCGGGAAACACTTCCGCTGATCTTCAGCGGGGAACATCTGGTGTGCGTGCCTGGAATCGGTGTCGATTGCGGCTTTCAGGCGGTGGCGATGGAGCCCGGCATAGTGGTGGAGTGGAAATCAGGGAGAAAACCAGGGTCAGCGTGACATACTTTACGCTGCTATTTCACGTCTCCCGGTTGACGCAGTCCCGTACTGTTATTTCTCGGTCTTGGGCTTTGTTCCATATTCACTTTGAGTAGGTGGCGGATTAAGCGGCTTGCGATAGAGAGAGCCAAGTTCTGGCGGCGAGGTGAGATCGGTCGAGGTAAATGCAAATATAAAAAGAACCGTATAATTATTGTAATAAGCGTCGGCTAGAAAAGGGGAGGTTGATCCCGCAAATTTGCCCGACGGCAGTTCAAAAATATTCATATAGAATTTTGCGTACCCGGTCTGGTATTGAGATTTATAGAACGCTAATTCCGGTAACGAAAAAGGAATGAGTGTACTCTGGATCGGCGGCATGCCGATGAATGTTCCGGATAACTCGGTGCCCAGCGATCCTATAATCACATCAATGCGATGTGTCGCATTTTTATCGTCTTTCTGAACAACCAGGTAACCCTGTTGCCCCAACCAGCCGGTCAAAACTTGCTGCAGGATGACTTGATCCGTGTTCAATCCCGATGTGGTAAGTATGACGTTTGCGCCCTTGGGAATAGGCAAGGGGCGCTCAAGCGTGGGGGAGGCACTCCGTATCGCAGCTTCGCTGATGAGTAATTGTTCGATGGGCGTTCTTGCAGATTGGGTGGCTTTATGAGTAGTTGAGCACCCTGTTAGCAATGCGATGGAAACCGCGCCCAGGGCCAGGATATTAAAAATTTTAATCATTGTTTTATCCGTCCTATCTTCATTATGTAGAGAATCCATCTTAAAGATGAGAGGTAATTGGGGAAGTATTTGTTAATCATGGCGCTGAGCTTAATAAATGAGTGAAGAATGAGCATTCAGGCGCCGGATTCAAGATCTCATCAAAGCTTACTACGAAAACCGGAGGGTATCGCCAATAAAAATATTAGCATATATATCCTGGAAAGATATGCATGTAGTAGCCGCGCGTAATAGTCTGGCTATACACTCCCAAAAATCACAGTTCGGTAATTTACATGGCTCCGGATCGTTGACTATATAAAATATAACATTTTTTATCTTGAAAATGGCTAAACCAAAATCCATTTATTCCTGCACCGAATGCGGCGGCCAGACCCCGAAATGGCAGGGCCAGTGCCCGCATTGTCAGGCATGGAATACGCTGGTCGAGGCGATCGCTGAGAAAGCCGTATCGCGCTTTACGCCCGTATCCGAAACGAGCGAGGTGCAGAATTTGAGCGAAGTGGAGGCGGGCGAAGAGCCGCGTTATTCCACGGGTGTGGCCGAGTTCGACCGGGTACTGGGCGGGGGTCTGGTGCATGGCGGTGTGGTATTGCTGGGCGGGGATCCCGGCATCGGCAAGTCCACGTTGTTGCTGCAAGCGCTGTGTCATATGTCCGCTGCGCGCAATGTGCTGTATGTGAGCGGCGAGGAGTCGGCGCGGCAGGTGGCACTGCGGGCAAAACGTCTGGCGCTGGACGCAAAGGCGGTGCATTTACTGGCGGAAATCCGGCTGGAGAGAATCCAGGCGGTGCTGGCCGAACGCAAACCCGACATCGCGGTTATCGATTCGATCCAGACAGTATATTCCGACGCGCTGCAATCCGCGCCCGGCTCGGTCGCGCAGGTGCGCGAGTGCGCCGCGCAATTGACGCGGCTGGCCAAGGCCAGCGGCACGTGCATTATTCTGGTGGGCCATGTGACCAAGGAAGGCGCGCTGGCCGGGCCGCGCGTACTGGAGCACATGGTGGATACAGTGCTTTATTTCGAGGGCGACACCCACTCCAGTTTTCGTTTGATCCGCGCTTTCAAGAACCGTTTTGGCGCGGTGAACGAGCTGGGTGTATTTGCCATGAGCGAAAAAGGCCTGCGCGAAGTGAGCAATCCTTCGGCGTTGTTTCTTTCTCACCATGGCGGGCAGGTGCCGGGTTCCTGCGTGATGGTGACGCAGGAAGGCACCCGCCCGCTGCTGGTGGAAATCCAGGCGTTGGTGGATGAGGCGCACGCGCCTAATCCACGGCGGTTAAGCGTGGGGCTGGAGCAGAACCGGCTGGCGATGCTGCTGGCGGTGTTGCATCGCCATGCGGGAATTCCCTGTTTCGACCAGGATGTATTTGTCAATGCGGTCGGTGGCGTGAAAATCACTGAGCCGGGCGCGGATCTGGCGGTTTTGCTTGCTATTGTTTCCTCGCTCAAGAACAAACCCTTGCCGGAAAGAATGGTGGTATTCGGTGAAGTCGGGCTGGCGTGAGAAGTGCGCCCCGTCCAGCGCGGCCAGGAACGGTTGAAAGAAGCCGCCAAGCTGGGCTTTACGCAAGCCATTATCCCAAAGGCCAACAAGCCGAAACAGGCACTTACCGGCATGGAGATCATTGCGGTGGAACGGGTGGAAGAAGCGGTTGCGAAGATGCGTTGACCATCCGCGGCTTGCGAGTTTTCGCGTCGTGGCTCGCATCATTCCCATTCATCCGCATCAGCGGGGGCGGATAGCCCCGTCAAAGTGTCCTCTCCGCGCGGGTCGTCGCGCAGCAGGCGAGACTGCCGGCGGCATTCTTCGGCAAAGCCGGGTCGGCGAGTGTCCGGCACCCAAATCTGTATCGGGCGCAGCCCACAGGCCCGTAATCCGGCCCGATGCTTTTGCACACGGCCTGAAATGCTTGTTCTCATATCACCCCCTTATTATCATGTTACATGCATCTTATTTTGGGTTATGGTGCCGTTATATGCAATACAACAATTGGCTTTATGGTTTCATATGAGTAATAGGCACCGGTTTTGGATATTGGGCATTCTTTCGGCAAGTATGTTGCTCGCCGCCGCGATTGTTCCGCCGATTCCCCAGCCTGTGGAATATCATCAATTTGCTGACCGGCGTATTTATTTCGGTATTCCGAATTTTTTCAATGTCGCCTCCAACGTTATCTTTCTGTTTGTCGGGGTAGCAGGTCTGGTGTTTCTACTGCGCATGCGCGGATCAGATGCTTCGAAAGCATTTATCGATCTGTCTGAACGCTGGCCTTACCTGGTTTTGTTTCTGAGCGTGGCGATGGCATGCATTGGCTCAATCTATTATCATCTTGCCCCGGACAATGACCGGCTGGTTTGGGACCGGCTGCCCATAGCGATGGGCATCATGGCGCTGCTTGCCGCAACGCTCAACGAGCGCGTCAGCCCAAGAATGGGCGTACCGCTATTGCCTGTTCTGATTGCGACAGGAGCCGGGAGTGTGATGCACTGGTACTGGAGCGAGCAGCGTGGCGTCGGCAATCTGAACTTTTATATCGTTGTGCAGTTCTATTCATTGCTGGTCATTATTCTGCTCGGTATTTTCTTCCCTACGCGATATACCCGGGGAGCCGATATATACATGGCGCTTGCATTGTATGGCGTCGCTAAACTGGCGGAAGCGGGGGATCGCGAAATTTATGATCTTGGGCAGGTGGTAAGCGGCCATACGGTAAAGCATTTGCTTGCCGCGCTGGCTATTTACTGGATATTGCGTATGCTGACAAAACGCGGACCATTGCCGGAAAGAATGGAGAGATCCGAGCCCCGTGCCGCTTAGTTATTGTGCTTAGTTACCGCTTGTAGTTACCGCAAGTGAACAATCAAGGAGAGTTGAATGCATATTGCGATGTCATACGAACGGATAGGTGGAGAAGCCGTTATACGCCGCCTGGTGGATCGTTTTTACGATCTGATGGATGAAGATCCGGACTATTTCGGTGTACGCAAACTCCATCCGCAGGATTTGACCAGTTCCCGGCAGAAACTATTCATGTTTCTGTCCGGCTTTACGGGTGGACCATCACTGTATTCCGAGAAATATGGCGAGCCTCGCATGCGCACCCGCCATATGCCTTTTGCGATTGGTATTCCCGAGCGCGATCAATGGTTAGCGTGCATGGGCCGCGCAATGGTGGATGTCGGACTGGATGAAGAACTATGCAGGAAGCTTGGTATGGCATTTTACCAGACAGCGGATTTTATGCGTAACCAGCCGGAGTGAAAGGGTAACCAAGGACTTCCCCGGTCATCTCTCGTTTTCGAAATGATATTTTTGTAGAAAGGCGAACACCATACCCGTCGTCTCAATTGCGATGGGTTGCGCTTCGCTCCACCTATCCTACCCAACGCTGGTTAACCAACTGGCTCGGACTTGCCGAGCCAGTTGCATAACAGAGATGCTTACTTGCTTCTGAAATAGGGACTTGGAGCACCGCTGTTCCCGAATGGTTGGCTGCGGGTATTTCCCCCGGCATTGCCCCGCGTATTTTCCCGATTATCGCTAACCGAACGGCCACGGCTATTATCCCAATTTCCATTGGCACTATTAGTGCTACTGGGGTGGCGTCCGCTATCGTTTGCCCAGGTGGTACGGTTACGTTTGTGGGCGACGCTAGGCGTACCCCTGGACGTGCCGCCCGTAGCGGGGCGAGGCTTGAATCGCGGCTCCAGCCCGGGTATCACGTGAGAATCGATCCGCTGGCCCGTAAAGCGTTCGATTTTCTTCAGATTGACGCCATCCTTGCCTGAAGCAAACGATACCGCAATTCCCGATGCGCCCGCGCGGCCGGTGCGGCCGATGCGATGCACATAGTCTTCGGCAAATTTCGGCAGATCAAAATTGATCACGTGGGTAATGCCGACCACGTCGATTCCTCGCGCGGCGACGTCGGTCGCCACCAGCACCCTCAGCCCGCCATGACGAAGCTTGGTCAGCGTGCGGGTACGGTCGCGCTGGTTCATGTCGCCGTGCAATGCGGCGGCTTCATGTCCCTGGGCGGAAAGGTTGTCCGCCAGCATATCGGCGTCGCGCTTGGTGGCTGTGAAAACAATAGCCTGTTTCAACGTGATGTCGCGCAGCAGATGATCCAGCAGCCGGTTCTTGTGCGAAATGTCGTCAACATAATGCAGCCGTTGTTCGATGTTATCGAGCCGTGCCTGTTGCGTTGCGATCTGGATACGCTTGGGCGATTTCAGCAGACGTGCCGCAACCCTGTCTATCGCACTGTCCAGCGTGGCGGAGAACAGCAAGGTTTGGCGGGTCGCGGGCGTGGCCGAAGCGATTCTCTCCACGTCATCGATGAAGCCCATGTCGAGCATGCGGTCGGCTTCATCCAGTACCATCATTTCCAGGCGCGAAAAATCGATGCGTCCGCGCTGAATGTGATCAATCAAACGGCCGGGCGTCGCGACAAGAATGTCCACCGGCTGCGAAAGCAATTTATTCTGTAGCGGATAAGGCATTCCGCCGAGGATGCTCACGACTCTGACACGAGGCAGATGCTTGCCATATTTGGCTGCGGCTTCAGATACCTGAAGCGCAAGTTCCCGCGTTGGGGTCAATACCAGCACTCGCGGGCCGCGGCTATGTACTTTGGAAGGCGTTGCAAGGCGGTGCAGTGCCGGCAGCATGAATGCGGCGGTTTTGCCGGTGCCGGTCTGGGCCGAGGCCATGATATCGTGCCCCGCGATCAGTTCAGGAATGGCCTGTGCCTGAACAGGAGTAGGCGTAGTGTAGCCCGAGTCGATAACAGCTTTAAGAATAAGTGGATGCAGATTAAGATTTTCAAAAGACACGTTGTTTTTCCTATTAAATGAAAAAATATGGTGCGTCCCATAAGGTTCCAGGTTCCATGACGCAGGGAAAGGTATCGCTCAAAAGTTTTGCCGCCTGCATTATTGATATGCGGCACCCAAAAATTTCTTTGCGAACATCCGCGTTGCGCTTGCCGCCGCTTCGCGCTTTGCCTTGCCTGTAACTTGAATTTATAGAAGCGCCCTAACGCGCGCGAACAGAATATAGCTGCCGGAGATTAATGGGCAGGGTACCGCTGGCGCACACATAAAACATCGCCGCTAACCACGGTACCGCACAATTTCCGTTGGAGACTTGAAAATCGAAGAGAGGTCAGGAACGATGAACCGAAAAAAAGGCAAAAAGACATAACAGCCTTTTCATCGAAGCGCGAAGTATACAGGAACCGGAGTCTGTGTAGAAATTATTTTTTTAAATAGAAACGGCGTCATAGCGCAGAATAACCGCCATATCCATATGCGGTTATACAAACGCTATGCCGCCGGCGGAGGCAAAGGTGCGGCGAGGCCGCTAACAATTTCTCGCTTCAACGCCTCGATCTGAGGCTGGTTCAGCGTTTCGGTTTTTAGCAACTCATCCGCTGCGCGGTCAAGCAGGGCGCGATTAACCTGGAGTATGGCAACAGCGCGCTCCAATGCATGATCCACGAGTTTGCGCACAGCGCTATCGACAGCATTTGCGGTCTCCTCGCTATAGTCCCGGTTCGGTGGCATTGGCATACCGGTTTGGAGGTAGGGCGAGCGGTCGCGATCGTAGGCGACATTGCCCAGGGCGTCGCTCATCCCATAGCGCAACACCATGGCGCGTGCGAGGTCGGTAGCGCGGGCAAGATCATCCGATGCGCCTGTCGATCCCTCATTGAATACCACATGCTCTGCCGCGCGTCCGCCCAACAGCACAGCCATTTTGTTTTCCAGCTCCGCCCGTCTCATCAGAAACCGGTCTTCGGTCGGACGCTGGATCGTGTAGCCGAGGGCGCCGACACCGCGCGGGATGATGGAAACCTTGTGTACTTCGTCGGTACCCGGCAGCGCCAGCGCAACCAGGGTATGACCCAGTTCGTGGAATGCGACGACGCGGCGTTCGACCGGATTAAGCAGGCGGTTGCGTTTCTCAAGCCCGGCGACGATGCGCTCAATGGCGTTGTTGAAGTCGTTCATCGTCACCGACGTGCCAGTGCGCCGGGTAGCGAGCAGCGCCGCTTCGTTGACCAGATTCGCAAGATCCGCGCCGGTGAAGCCCGGCGTCAATGCCGCAATTTGCTCCGGCTTCACATCGGTATCAAGTTTCACTTTTTTTAAATGTACAGCCAGAATTTGCTCCCGGCCAATCTTGTCCGGCCGGTCCACCAGGACCTGGCGGTCGAACCTTCCGGCGCGCAGCAATGCCGGGTCGAGGATCTCCGGCCGATTGGTTGCGGCGAGCAATACAACCCCGCTTTTTGAATCGAAACCATCAAGTTCGGCCAGCAACTGATTCAGTGTTTGTTCCTTTTCATCGTGTCCGCCGAGCCCGTAGGCACCGCGAGCCCGCCCGAGCGAATCCAGCTCATCGATAAAAATAATTGCCGGGGCCATCTGGCGCGCCTGCTCGAACAGATCGCGCACCCTGGCTGCGCCGACGCCGACGAACATCTCGACAAACTCCGAGCCGGAAATAGAAAAGAACGGAACGCTTGCCTCGCCCGCAACGGCGCGTGCCAATAGCGTCTTGCCGGTGCCCGGCGGGCCAACCAGCAGAATGCCCTTGGGCGCGCGCCCGCCGAGGCGGCTATACCCTTCGGTGTCCTTCAGAAAGTTGATGATCTCGATCAGTTCTTCCTTCGCCTCATCGACACCTGCCACGTCCGCAAAGGTAACTTTGGTTTCCTTCTCCACGAATACCTTGGCGCGGCTTTTGCCGATCGACATCAGTCCGCCGCCGCTGACGCCGCCTTGACTCATGCGGCGGATGATAAATAGCCAGATCCCGATGAAGACCGCCATCGGCAGCAGCCAGGACAATAGATCGCGGCCCCAGGTACTTTGAATTATCCCGGTATAGAT
>JBDSSX010000185.1:0-2770 GCA_039928555.1 Nitrosospira sp.
ACTTGAGAATTATGGTGGCCGGAGGCTCGATATGCAAAGGCGGATTCTCATTGAAACGCTTTTTACCGACCTCGACCAACTCATCGCGTTTGATTGCCGAGACTATGCCTGCGCGCCGATCCTGCCAGTCCTCCCAGCGGCGCCTGGCAAACAGCCAGCTTTCTTCGATCACCGTCCCCAGCTTCTCGACGAAGCGCACCCACGACAGACCAGTGAACAAACTGAATCCGATCGCCATCAATATCAGCAGCGTCAAAGTCGCGCCGGTAAAGCCCAGCATCTGCGACAGATTTTTGCTGATTATCTCACCCAGCACTCCTCCCGGAGCCTGCGGCAGCATTATTTTGAGTGTGTAGAACCGCAGCGCTTCAAACCCGCTGCTGGCAACCAGCAATGCCAGAAAACCAGCGGCTGAAACGAATAACGGGCGGCGATCGAATATTCCCACAGCATCAATGCGATGATAACTCCATGCCACCAGATAAAGAAAAAACAACACGCACCACCAGGCGGAAGCCCCCAATAAATACAGCAGTAAATCCGCCAGCCACGCACCCGCGATCCCTCCGGGGTTGCGTGGCGGACCGTCGCCGCTGTGCGACCAACCCGGATCGGCGCGATCATAGCCATAAAATATCAGCACCAGATAAAGCGCCGCGCCCAGTAGGGCAAGTCCGCAGGATTCACGCAATAGCCTGACGATCCTGGAAGGCAGGGGATTGGAGCTCGGCTTTTTCGCCATTGGCTTGTTGACGAAGCTCATGAATAGTACCGGGGAAACAGGATCAAGGAAAAATAAGTCTGATTATATAGAGTTAGACTGAGGGGAAAAAGCAAACTCCGCGATGAAGTGCTATCGGACACGAAGTTTACGATAGAACGATAGGGGAATTTATATGCAATGTCATTGCTCATTGACTCGATGAGCCGACTCACGAAATTCGCGCGGAACCTCATTTCGTAACTCGTTGGCAAATTCAGGCATGCGCACCTTCAACGAGTCTTTCGTCCAATATCTCGATCCAATGATTGACTGGCACCAATGTACCGCTCCGCACGTGCATGAGGCAACCTATATTGGCGGTAGCGATACGTGCGGGACCGCCTGATTCCAGCGCGGTGACTTTATTTTTCAATAGCTGTTGCGATAGCTCTGGTTGCAGAATGGAGTAAGTCCCGGCCGAACCGCAGCAAAGATGGGCGTCCGGTACAACAGTCAATTCAAAATCTGCGGCAATCAGAATCCTCTCGACTACACCGCGAATCTGCATGCCGTGTTGCAGCGTACAGGGAGAATGAAAAGCAAGTTTTGATTCTTTTGTGTTAACCGGCAAGCTGCTGATGAGAGTAACCAATGTCCGGGTCTCAGCTTCGAGTATCTCGCTGATATCTTTACACAATTCAGAAATTCGTGCTGCTTTTTCCGCGTAGGCCGGATCATGCCGCAACAGGTGGCCATATTCCTTCACCGTCACGCCGCAACCGCTGGCGGTCATGACGATCGCTTCCACTCCTCCCTCTCCTTGCCTGGTATTAATTTCCACTTCGTTTCCAACATACGGCCACCAGGCATCCACATTACGGCGCATGTAATCCAATCCTTCCTGCTGGGCATTAAGATGGTACGAAACCGCACCACAGCAACCCGCGTTTTCCGCCGTGATCAATGATATGCCGAGCTTGTCCAGCACGCGCGCCGTAGCGGCGTTGATATTGGGTGCCAGCACCGGTTGCACACAGCCTTCAAGTACCAGCATCTTGCGTGTGTGGCGAGCAGGGGGCCATGATCCCGCTAGTTGCATTTCTTTGGTTTCCGGCGGTATCAAATCTTTCAGACTGCCCGGAAGCAATGGACGAATGCCTCGTCCCAGTTTCAATAGCGATGCAAATACCCTGGAATTAGGCAACGTCTGGCGCAGTACGTACCGTGTGGCCCCGGCCGCTACACCCCGCCCTACCTTTTTTTCAACGATGCCACGACCGATATCCACCAGCCGCCCATAGCGCACGCCGGATGGGCAAACCGTTTCGCAGGCGCGGCAGGTAAGGCAGCGGTCGAGATGCAACTGGGTTTTTTGCGTAACCGGCTCACCTTCCAGCATTTGCTTCATCAGGTAAATGCGGCCGCGCGGACTATCCAGCTCATCGCCCAGCAACTGATAGGTCGGACAGGTGGCGAGGCAGAAACCACAATGCACACAAGTCCGCAGTATGGCGTCGGCTTCTTGCCCCTCGGGGGAATCCTTAATGAAATCAGCCAGTTTGGTTTGCATTATTTATTTAGTATTGAGGATACATCCGGCCAGGATTGAGTATCCCCATCGGATCGAATTTCTCCTTTAAACGCCGGTGAATAGCCATCACTCCCGGCTCGAGTGGATGAAATACATCAACGCATGATTCATGGCTACGAAACAGTGTGGCGTGCCCACCCGCGGCTTTCGCGACCCCGCGCACAACATCGGCATCGACCTCTCCATCGACCGTTTCACCTGCCCACCAGCGTTGCGCGCCTCCCCACTCAATCATTTGCTTACCCGGCAGTGACAGTGGCGGAGCCGTAGATTTCATGGATAAGCGCCAGAGCGATTTCCCGGATTGAAAAAATGAATGCGACTGTTCGCGTACTGATTCCCAAAAAACCCCTCCGTCATCGACTTCATCGCCACCCAGCTTCGCATGCGCTGCACGCACCGCGGGTTCGGCGCCAGAGAGCCTTACAAACAGCTCACCGTCGTAAAAACAGGTTGCGGAAACCGGTAGGGGCTTA
>JBDSSX010000186.1:0-11216 GCA_039928555.1 Nitrosospira sp.
TGCATGCCCCCGGCGGAGTTGAAGAACTGGAAATTCTGGACGTTAAATACCAGGCAATTCCAATGGAATTATTCGGGCAGCCGGTTGATGCGGGAAATGGGCAGATGTAGAAATGTAGGGTGCAATAAGCGAAGCGCATTGCGCCGTACGAGAATCCATGAAATACCGTGACTATTGCCAGGTTTAATTGTCGTCACACCAGACATGTGTGCAGCACGCCTTCTTTTTCATCAATCGGCTTCAATGTCAGGGTAATAACATGCCGGTTAGAATTTAATGAGCATTTCATGCGGCGCAATGCGCTACGCTTATTGTCGCCCTACGCATTGGCAATCATCGCAGGTTTTGCCAACAACGTGTTCTGTGGAGACTTATTCAGAAGTGTCCTGATTGACGATGAAATCTCTCACTTCCCGCGATAATCCATTCTTCAGACAACTCATCAAGCTGGAAGATTCCGTCCGGCAACGTAGAGCAGTTGGCCTGACGCTGCTTGACGGTATTCATCTGATCAGCGCTTATCGTCTTGCGCTAGGTCCGCCGAAAACGCTTATCGTGAGCGAATCGGGTTGCGAGAACATGGAGATAAAACGTTTGCTGGCGGAGCGGGGAGTGGACGTGGACATGGTTGTGCTGAGCGATGTATTGTTTCGTGAGGCCTCCCCGGTAAAAACACCCACCGGCATCATGGCGCTGATATCCATCCCTCCCGCCGCAACTATACCCGTGCATAAGGATGGAAAGGGTGAAAGGGGCGAACCCTTTTGCGTGCTACTCGAAGCCATGCAAGACCCCGGAAATTTAGGCTCCATCCTGCGTTCCTCCGCCGCCGCGGGCGCAAGCGACGTCTATCTCTCTGATGGTTGCGCCGATGCCTGGTCACCCAAAACGCTGCGTGCCGCCATGGGCGCGCATTTTCTGCTGCGCATACACGAACGGTCCGATCTGGCCGAAGTGGCGCGGGCGTTCAACGGCAAGGTCATTGCCACCACCTTGAAAGCTAGAATAAGCCTTTATCAGACTCGATTAACCGGACCGATCGCATTCGTGTTCGGCAACGAGGGAGTTGGGCTGTCGGATACGGTGCTGCAAGCCACCAGCGAACAAATCAGCATTCCCATGCCCGGCGGCACGGAATCATTGAATGCGGCAGCTGCGGCGGCGGTATGTTTTTTTGAGCGCGTGAGGCAGATCGAAAAACTCTGAATCATTCTATCTAAAAAAATGCTGGAAACAGGGGCGGGCACGCCTTTGTGCTCTTTATGACTGTAACGCACCTAGGCCGAGGCGGGACGCACCCTACTGTTTACTTCAGCTCCCCATCTGATCCAGCCAGTGTTCCAGTCCTTGGGCATTTAGCCCGATATCCAGGCCTAACAGATCAAGAATTTCATCGTGCGGTAGTTTGCAGCCATGTGCAATGATCCGCTGCAACAATAGCGTTCCAAGTTCTTCCACCAGCGCCGTATGCCTGTCGGGGACGTTGCGCAACTTCCTGGCTATCGTCACATGGGCATCGATCAGGTCGTGCATCTCCCCGGCATGGCGCGGCAAGTGGCCAATGCGGCCGTAGTGGGTCAGAAAGGCATAGGCTGGCTCGTAACTCATGATGCGGTCCAGCGAGGCATGAGCTGCCACAGGGTCGAACTGCACCGGCGTGGTGGTGGGAAACACGAATTCCATTCCGTCCACGTCAAATTCGCGATAGGAAAGGCCGAATGTGTCGCCGGTAAAAAATGACTGGTTTTTTTTATCGAAGATACAGTAGTGATGGCGCGCATGGCCCGGCGTATCCAGGAACAGTAATGGCCTGCCATTGAAATCCAGAGTGAAGCCATCCGGTGCTTCAACGATGCGGTTTGCATCCACCGGACGGATAACGCCATACATGCGTTTGAATTCCGCCTCGCCGTAAACTGTCATCGCGCTGGCGACGAGCCGGGCGGGATCGGCCATATGCCGTGCGCCGCGCGGATGGACCACCAGTTTCGCTTGGGGAAAACAATGCATGAATTCTCCCGCGCCGCCGGCATGGTCGAGATGGATGTGGGTAACGAACACATAGGCCACATCCTCAGGGGCAAGATTCTTTTTTCGCAATACTTCCATCACGCCGGCAACGGAGGATGAGGTTCCCGTATCCACCAGCGCCGCTTTGCCGCTCTCGACGATCAGGTGAATCGCGGCGAGCCCAGGGCGAAGATAGTCAGCATCGATAGCGCTGACGCCATTATCGTAATCGGTGATGCGGGGCAAGGCGGAGGGTGTGGCAACCGCTTTCGCCCCGTGAGACAAATTGTTGTTCATAGGAAAATGAGGTGTGATGCGCGAATTACGCTATTGGCTGTTTCAATTGCTCAAGTATTGCCGGGTTCTCCAGCGTGGAAACGTCCTGGGTGATTTCCTCCCCCTTGGCGAGGGTGCGCAGCAAGCGGCGCATGATTTTGCCGGAACGGGTTTTGGGTAGATTGTCGCCGAAGCGGATTTCCTCGGGCCGGGCGATGGGTCCGATCTCCTGGGATACCCAGTTGCGCAGTTCAATAGCGATGTTATGCGCACTCTCGCCCTGGGGCCGCGCGCCTTTCAGTACCACAAACGCCACGATGGCTTCACCCCTGATTTCGTCAGGTTTGCCCACCACCGCCGCTTCCGCCACCAAGGGACTGGCCACCAGTGCGGATTCGATTTCCATGGTGCCCAAACGGTGGCCGGAGACATTCAGCACGTCATCAACGCGCCCCATGATCCAGAAATAGCCGTCCAGATCGCGATTGGCGGAATCGCCGGCCAGATAATATTTACCGCCCAGTTCTTTGGGAAAATAGGTATTCCTGAAGCGTTCCGGGTCTCCCCACAAGGTACGCGCCTGAGACGGAAATGGCCGTTTGATGACAAGGAATCCTCCCTTGCCATTCTCAATATCGTGCCCGGCTTCATCCACAATGGCCGCCATGATGCCAGGCAGCGGCAACGTGCAGGAGCCGGGTTTGAGCGGCACCGCGCCAGGCATGGGGGCAATCATGTGGCTGCCGGTTTCGGTTTGCCACCAGGTATCCACCACAGGGCAGCGGGACTGACCGACGACGGTGTAGTACCACATCCATGCCTCGGGATTGATCGGCTCGCCGACCGAACCGAGCAGGCGCAACGAGGAAAGATCGTATTTTCCCGGCAGGTCCGCGCCGAGTTTTATTAGCGAGCGAATGGCGGTAGGCGCGGTATAAAAGGTGGTCACTTTATGGTCCTGGATGATTTTCCAGAAGCGGCCCGCATCGGGGTAAGTGGGGACACCTTCGAATACCACCTGGGTGGCGCCGATTGCCAGCGGGCCGTACGTGACATAGCTGTGCCCAGTGACCCAGCCCACATCGGCGGTGCACCAGAAAACATCGGTGGGCTTGTAGTCGAAAACCCATTTCATGCTCAGGATTGCACCCA
This sequence comes from Nitrosospira sp., assembly GCA_039928555.1. Classification (GTDB taxonomy): domain Bacteria; phylum Pseudomonadota; class Gammaproteobacteria; order Burkholderiales; family Nitrosomonadaceae; genus Nitrosospira. Next base: position 3,439 of record JBDSSX010000186.1, read on the forward strand.
GCAGATAGCCAGCGGAAGAATGTTGTACGCCCTTTGGCTTGCCGGTGGAGCCGGAGGTGTAGAGCGTAAACAGCGGGTGTTCGGCACCGATCCATTCCGGCTCGCAAACATCGCTCTTGCCGCTGGTCAGTTCGTGCCACCAGACGTCGCGCGAAACGTGCCATTGCACATCTCCGCTGCCACGTTTGTAAACCACCACGGATTTCACCGAATCGGTTCCACCCAGCGCAATCGCGTCATCCACCGCGGTTTTCAGATGGTTGATTTTGCCGCCGCGGTGTTGTTCGTCAGCGGTAATGACAGCCACTGCGCCCGCATCGATAATCCGTTCGTGCAGACTCTTGGCGGAGAAGCCGCCAAAGACCACTGAATGCGTCGCACCAATGCGGGCGCAGGCTTGCATTGCCACCACGGCTTCAATACTCATGGGCATATAGATAATGACGCGATCGCCTTTGCTGATTCCCAGTGACTTGAGTCCGTTGGCAAACCGGCACACACGGTTGTGAAGATCGCGGTAGGTAGACAATGTAATCTTGCCGTCATCCGCTTCAAATATAATGGCGACCTTATCCGGTTGAGAGGCGAGATGCCGGTCGAGACAATTGAAGGAAATATTCAGCTCGCCGTCATTGAACCATTTGAAGAAGGGGTGGTTGCTTTCATCCAGCACCCGGCTGAAAGGTTTATGCCACATGATATGCTCGTGCGCCAGCTTGCCCCAGAAGGCGTCAAGGTCTTTCTCGGCTTCGTCGCAGAGGGCATGGTAAGTCTCCATGCCTGACAGATTAGCTTGCTTTACAAATGCGGCGTCTGGCGGGAATACACGGGTTTCATGCAGGATGGATTTAATCGTGGCCACGGGATGCTCCGGTAAGTATTTTCTGGGTTTAAAATTGTATCATTCATATTGGCCGAGTGAGGCCTGCTTCCGGACCGGCTATGGTAGAAACCTCGAGTGTGTCATAATTGCATTAATATAACGCGGTGACGAGTATGAAGGGTCTGCGTCGACAACATCGCCTGGTATTCCGGTAGCCGGAAGACATGTAAGCGGAAAATAAGCCCTCAAATTGCTTGTGACGGGGTCCCGCTGAAAGAAGTCGCGTTACTGGCCGTAACCGTTGGTGCCGTCAAGGCCTTATAATTCATCGGGCGTCTATTTCATTAATTCTAAATTTTTGCTAAAATAGCAAAAATATTTATGGGCTCTTTCAGCCCATTTTTTGTTTGTGCGGAGACTATAGAAGCTGATGGATCTGCATGAATTGCTCGAATCAACTTTGACCGGGCTGGATTATGAGCTGGTTGACGTCGAGCGGTCGGCGCGCGGTAAGCTGATACGGGTGTTTATCGACAAGCCCAACGGTATCAGTGTGGATGACTGTGTTGCAGTCAGTAATCATTTGAGCCGGTTGCTTGCGGTTGAAAACATTGATTACGACCGGCTGGAGATATCATCGCCCGGGTTGGACAGGCCGCTGAAGAAAGTAGCCGACTTTATCCGTTTTGCGGGAGAGTCGGCCAAGTTGAGACTGCGTGTGGCGCTACAGGGTCAAAGGAATTTTGTCGGGATTCTGCGTGAAGTGAACGACGGCGTATTAAAACTGGAAGTAGACGGAAAAATGCTTGATCTTGAGTTGAATAATCTTGAAAAAGCCCGTCTGATCCCAAAATTGTAATTTTCCCGAGAATTTGGCTGGAGGTAACATGAGCCGCGAGGTTTTACTGCTGGTAGATGCGCTGGCGCGCGAAAAAAATGTCGAAAAGGACATTGTTTTTGCCGCACTCGAATTGGCGTTGGCGTCTGCTACAAAAAAGCGTTTTCAGGAGGATGCCGATGTGCGCGTATCGATTGACCAAGAGACTGGTGATTACCAGTCCTTGCGCCGCTGGCAGGTGGTGGTCAACGATGCTGTAGAGGACCCGGCGCGTCAAATCGCACTGGACGAGGCGTTGCAGCGCGATTCCGAAATCAAGCTGGAAGAATTCGTTGAGGATGTGCTGGAGCCGGTGGAGTTTGGGCGTATCGGTGCCCAGGCGGCCAAGCAGGTGATATTCCAGAAAATACGCGACGCTGAGCGCGAACAGATTCTGAACGATTTTCTCGAACGTAAAGAATATATGGTTACCGGTACCATCAAGCGCATGGAACGCGGTAATGCCATCATCGAATCCGGCAGAGTTGAGGCGGCGTTGCCCCGTGATCAGATGATTCCCAAGGAAAATTTGCGGGTCGGCGACCGTGTGCGCGCTTATTTATACAAGATCGATCGTACCGCCCGAGGGCCACAATTGGTGTTGTCACGGATTGCGCCGGAGTTTTTGATAAAACTGTTCGAACTGGAAGTGCCGGAGATTGAGGAAGGTCTGCTGGAGATAAAAGTCGCGGCGAGAGATCCGGGTTCGCGCGCCAAGATTGCGGTAAAGTCCAATGATCAGCGCGTTGATCCGATCGGTACCTGTGTCGGTATGCGCGGCTCCAGAGTACAGGCCGTCACTGGCGAGCTGGCGGGGGAGCGGGTGGATATCATTTTGTGGTCGGACGATCCGGCCACGTTCGTGATCAATGCGCTGGCGCCAGCGGAAATCAGCAGCATTCTGGTGGATGAGGAAAAACATAGCATGGACATCGTGGTGGATGAGGACAACCTTGCCCAGGCTATTGGCCGCGGCGGCCAGAATGTCCGGCTTGCGTCCGAATTGACCGGATGGGAGCTCAATATCATGACGATGGAAGAGTCGCAGGCAAAAAATGAAGAGGAATTTTCCGTCATTCGCCGGCTCTTCATGGAAAAACTTGATGTAGATGAGGAAGTGGCGGATATTCTGGTGCAGGAAGGTTTCACCACCCTGGAAGAAGTGGCTTACGTGCCGCTCAGCGAAATGCTGGAAATCGAGTCGTTTGACGAGCAGACCGTCAATGAACTTCGTACCCGAGCCCGCAATGCCCTTTTGACCGAGGCTATCGTCAGTGAGGAAAAAGTGGAGCACATGGCGGAAGACTTGCTTTCACTGGCCGGCATGGACAGCCAGACCGCGCGTAAGTTGGCGGCTAAAGGCGTGAATACGCAGGAAGATCTTGCCGATCTGGCTGTGGATGACCTGGTGGAAATGATCGAGATGGATGCCGAACGTGCCAAGCAATTGATCATGGCTGCGCGCGCACCATGGTTTGCCTGACTTGTTTGGCTAACTTCGCCGGATAGAGTATAGCGTTATTAAAGGTTATCAATGTCTCAAATGAGTGTAGAACAATTCGCCAGTGAACTGGGGGTACTTCCAGCCGTGTTGCTGGAACAGCTTCAGGCTGCTGGTGTCAGTAAGCAAATGACTGCGGATAGTCTGACCGAGCGGGATAAAACCCAGCTTCTCGATTATCTGCGCAAAATTCATGGCGCCAAGGAGGAGAAAGGCAAGATTAGCCTGCCTCGCCGGCAGACTTCTGAAATCAAGAAATCGGATAGCACCGGCAAACCTCGCAGCATTCAAGTAGAAGTTCGCAAGAAGCGCATCGTTGTGAAAGGTGATTTGAGTGACGAGGTGACCGCCGCGAGCAAGCCGGCCGAACCTACCCCGCTACCACCCGCTCCGTCCGCACCCACACCGGTGGTTCCCATGCCGGTGATAGATGCCGCACAACAGGCGTTGCGTCAGGAGGAGGCAAGAAAACAGGCCGAGCTGATCGCGCGGCAGACAGCTGAACTCAGGGAGAAGAAACAGCGTCAGAAGGCTGCGGCCGCTGATCTCAAGGAACCCGAGCCGGTTACCGCTCCCGCCACCCCCGCGGAAGTGCCCGCCGCCGCCCCTGCCGTTGCCGCTCCATCCGTGATGCAGACCGAAGGCGAGGCTCCGCAGCCGCAACCTGCTCCAACAGAAGGTACCCTGCATAAACCGGTGGTTAAACCGGAAGACAAGGCAGCCAAGGCTGAAAAGAAAAAGAAGCAGACCAAGCAAGTCGTCTGGAAAGACGAAAGAGTTGAGAAGCGCGGACTTAAGACACGCGGCGATTTATCCGGCGGCAAGGGATGGCGTACGCGCAGGGACAAACACAGTAAATCCTCCACCGAAGACGCGGGTGCTCACAGTTTTTCCGCGCCGACAGAGCCTGTTGTGCATGAAGTGATGGTACCTGAGACGATTTCCGTCGGGGCTTTGGCTCAGAAAATGTCGATTAAGGCAGCTGAAGTTATCAAGGTCCTGATGAAAATGGGAAATATGGTTACCATCAATCAGATGCTGGACCAGGAAACCGCCATGATCGTGGTGGAAGAATTGGGGCACATTGCGAAATATGCGGCACTGGACAGCCCGGAAGCCTTTCTGGCGGATACAGAGGCCCCCGCCACCGCGCTCAAAACAGAGCCACGTGCGCCGGTGGTCACAGTAATGGGACATGTCGATCACGGTAAAACTTCCTTATTGGATTATATCCGCCGTACCCGTGTGGCAAGCGGTGAGGCGGGCGGCATCACGCAGCATATTGGCGCCTATCACGTGGAAACGGAAAGAGGCATGGTCACTTTTCTCGATACACCCGGCCATGAAGCTTTCACGGCCATGCGCGCGCGCGGCGCCAAAGTTACCGATCTCGTTGTATTGGTGGTGGCGGCGGATGACGGCGTAATGCCTCAGACAATCGAGGCAATTCATCACGCCAAGGCCGCCAAAGTGCCGATCGTGGTGGCCGTAACCAAGATAGACAAACCGGAAGCTAATCCCGAGCGTATCAAGCAGGAGTTGGTGACGCAGGAAGTGGTTCCGGAGGACTGGGGTGGCGACACCATGTTCGTTGAGCTTTCAGCCAAGACTGGCCAGGGCATCGACGCACTTCTGGAAAGCGTGCTGCTCCAGGCTGAGGTGCTGGAGCTCTTGGCAGCAAAGGATGCACCCGCCAGAGGGATTGTTATCGAATCACGCCTGGATAAAGGGCGCGGCCCGGTGGCGACAATATTAGTACAGTCTGGAACTTTGAAGCGTGGCGATATAGTGCTGGCGGGTGCGGTATTTGGCCGAGTGCGGGCGATGCTTGACGAAAATGGTAAGCCGGTGGAGCAGGCGGGGCCTTCCATCCCGGTGGAAATTCAGGGGTTATCAGAAGTCCCGGTGGCTGGGGAAGTGGTAGTGGCGTTGACTGACGAGCGCAAAGCGCGTGAAATAGCGCTGTTCCGTCAAGGCAAGTTCCGCGACGTAAAGCTTGCCAGGCAGCAGGCTGCCAAACTGGAGAACGTATTCGATCAGAAGGGCGAGGTCAAAGTCCTCGCGCTCATCATCAAGGCCGACGTGCAGGGTTCCTACGAGGCGCTGACGCACGCCCTGCAGAAACTTTCGACCGACGAGGTCAGGGTCAACATCATTCATAGCGCCGTGGGGGCGATTACCGAATCCGATATCAATCTGGCGCTGGCTTCCAAAGCCGTTGTCATTGGTTTCAATAGCCGCGCGGATACCGTTGCGCGCAAGCTCATCGGATCGACCGGCGTGGACGTGCGTTACTACAGCATTATTTACGAGGCGGTGGACGAAATCAAGGCAGCACTGTCAGGCATGATGACACCCGATCGTAAGGAAAATATCACGGGACTGGTGGAAATTCGCGAGGTGTTCCGCATTTCCAAAATTGGCGCTGTGGCAGGTTGCTATGTGCTGGATGGTATCATCAAGAGGGGTTCGCTGGTACGGTTGCTACGCAATGGCGAAGTCATTCATACTGGCGAACTGGATTCCCTGAAGCGTTTCAAGGATGATGTGAAAGAGGTTAGGGCGAGCTTCGAATGTGGTCTGTCGCTTAAAAACTTTAACGATATCCAAATAGGCGACCAGGTGGAAACCTACGAAATCGTCGAAGTCGCGCGCAGCCTGTAATGTAAGGGTTGCTCTCGTCTGAGTGGGGTATACCATGCCTAAAGATTATTCCCGTACGCTGCGCATTGCCGACCAGATTCAGCGTGAGCTGGCCGACCTGATCCGCAATGAACTCAAAGACCCCCGTATAGGCATGATTACCTTGACGGGTGTCGAGGTAAGTCACGATTATGCTCATGCCAAGGTTTTCTACACCACGTTGCGCAGCGAAAGTGATAATTTTCTCACCAGCAATGGACTGGAGCACGCGGCTGGATTCTTGCGTGGTCATCTATCGCATCGATTAAAGCTACGGGTGATACCGCAACTTCATTTCATCTATGATGAGTCGATTGAGCGCGGAATCCGTTTGTCACAACTGATAGATGAAGCGGTGGCGCAGGAAGGTCCGGCAAAAGAGACGGATGCTACGTAATTCCTGCCTGGTGACGCTCGGCACATATTGAACCCGCAGTTATTAAACCCGAAGGCCGGGCAATCCAAACGCATCAAACGTAAAATCAGCGGTGTCCTGCTGCTTGATAAACCCCCTCGTATTTCGTCCAATCAGGCGTTGCAAATCGCCAAACGTATCTTTGCGGCAGGCAAGGCCGGTCATACCGGTACGCTCGATCCATTGGCAACGGGATTGTTGCCAGTCTGCTTCGGTGAGGCCACAAAATTTTCGTCGGTGTTGCTGGGCGCGAACAAGACATATGAAGCCACGCTGAGATTGGGCCATATCAGTACGACCGGCGATGCCGAGGGTGAAATTTCAGCATGCGATACGCAATCGCAAATTTTGAAGCTGACGCTGTTGCAAGTCGAGACGGCACTACAAAGCTTTACCGGCGCAATCATGCAGATACCGCCCATGTACAGCGCGTTGAAGCACCGGGGAAAGGCCTTGTATGTCTATGCGAGAGAGGGCATGGAAATCGATCGGCAAGCGCGCGAAGTCATTATTCATGATTTATGGTTGGATGCCATGGCGGGCGATGAAATGCGCATCGTGGTCAAGTGCGGCACGGGCACTTACGTTCGCACTTTAGCCGAAGACATCGGCAAGGCGCTGGGATGCGGCGGGGCATATCTTACCGCTTTGCGCCGTAGTATTCTGGACGGTTTTGATCTGTCGCAGGCCTATACGCTGGATGCGCTTGAAGCGATGCCACTGGCGCAACGAGACGCCTGCCTGCGTCCGGTAGACAGCCTTTTACATGATTTCCCCGCCGCCACGCTGGACGGCGCGGCCGCCGCTTCGTTGCTGCAGGGGCGAGTGGTGGGGACCTGCTTCTCCACAGGCAGCCTGCCGGAAGGAACAAAAATCCGGCTGTACGATCAGGAAAAGCGCTTTCTCGGCTTGGGAGAAATTACGGCCCAGGGCGAAATAGCGCCGAGAAGGCTTCTGGCGGGAATCTCTGAATAAGTGCATCCCAATCCGCAAAGCCGCGTCGCGGCCACGTGGGACTTAATCAGAGATTCCATGGAATGAACACTATGAACCCAGATAATCCATTAGGCGGCTCTCCGAGCCTACGCGAGTGCTGGCGGTCAGTTTGCGGCCATTTTCGCCGCTTGATCGGCGTCCATAGACCCAGCTATGGACGTCTCCCAACCGGCAAAACTGTCTCGCAACCTGCCTCACCCTCATCTCGCGTCCTAATGGATTATCTGGGTTTAAAATTCCAGTTTGAGGTTTAAGGTTGCTTGTGCTTTGCCTGCACACTGTTTAGTCGAAATGGCGGGTACCCGGATCGACCTGCCTGCTGAAATTTTTTTATCTAAAGAAAAAACGGGCAAAACGGGAAGGGCGGCAGGCTGTTTTCACCGCCTTCTGCGCTACTGCGGGGTAGCCGCATGGCCAAATCCGAGCGCACGGAGCGTCCGTTCGTCCTCCGCAATGGGCCGCACTTCGACGCATCCGATCCGTA
>JBDSSX010000187.1:0-7849 GCA_039928555.1 Nitrosospira sp.
GCCCGAACGCAGCGGACGCATACCTTCGAGGGCATTATTCCCAACCTGGAGCGGCGCTATAAGGAAACCGAGTCGCAGGCTGTGCGCGAGGAGCTGGCAAAATACCTGAATTCCCAGACTTGCCCCGAATGTGCGGGCACACGTCTGCGGCGGGAGGCCCGTCATGTACGGGTGGGAGGACAGGCTATTTTCGAAATTAACGCGCTGCCTCTGAAACAGGCCATGATTTTTTTCGATCAGGTGCAACTGACAGGGCAGAAGTATGCCATTGCGGAGAGAATCGTCAGGGAAATTTCCAGCCGCATGTTATTCCTCAACAACGTGGGTCTGGATTACTTGTCGCTGGATCGCTCCGCCGATACCTTGTCCGGCGGGGAATCCCAGCGTATCCGGCTTGCCAGCCAGATCGGCTCCGGGCTGACCGGCGTAATGTATGTGCTGGATGAGCCTTCCATTGGTCTGCACCAGCGCGATAATAGCCGGTTGCTGGAAACACTCAAGAATCTGCGCGATCTTGGCAATAGCGTAATCGTGGTGGAACACGACCAGGACGCCATACTTTCCGCCGATCATGTAATAGACATGGGCCCAGGCGCAGGCGAACATGGGGGAGAAATTATCGCGCAAGGCACGCCGGAAGCCATTCGGAAAAGTACCAACTCCCTGACCGGAAGATATCTTTCCGGTCAACTGGTCATTGCGCTGCCAGAGAAACGTTCCGAACCGAAGAGCGATCGCTGGCTCAGAATCGAGGGCGCATCGGGTAATAATCTGAAAAACGTCAATCTCAATCTACCGGTGGGATTGTTTGTTTGTATCACCGGGGTGTCCGGCTCGGGCAAATCCACCCTTATCAATGAAACGCTCTACCTTGCGACGGCACGCTACCTTTACGGCAGCAGCACGGAACCTGCGCCGCATCAGAGCCTGGATGGCCTGGCGTTCTTCGACAAAGTCATCAACATGGACCAGAGCCCCATCGGGCGCACGCCGCGCTCCAATCCGGCCACTTATACCGGCCTGTTCACGCCCATCCGCGAGTTGTTCGCAGGCGTACCCCAGGCGCGCGAACGCGGTTACGGTCCCGGACGATTCTCGTTCAACGTCAAGGGCGGACGCTGCGAAGCCTGTCAGGGCGACGGCATGATCAAGGTGGAAATGCACTTCCTTCCCGATATATACGTGTCATGCGACGTCTGCCACGGCAAGCGTTATAACCGCGAAACGCTGGAGATTCAGTACAAAGGAAAAAACATCAACGAAATTCTGCAACTGACGGTGGAGCAGGCGCACGAATTTTTCAGCGCTGTGCCGGTTGTGGCCCGGAAGCTCCAAACGCTGCTGGATGTGGGCCTGGGCTACATTACCCTGGGTCAATCCGCCACTACGCTTTCCGGCGGAGAGGCGCAACGGGTAAAGCTTTCGCTGGAACTCTCCAAACGCGATACCGGCCGCACGCTCTACATCCTGGACGAACCCACCACCGGCCTTCATTTCCAGGACATCGATATGCTGCTGAAAGTATTGCATCGGCTACGCGACCATGGCAACACCGTGGTGGTAATCGAGCATAACCTGGACGTGATCAAGACCGCCGACTGGATCATCGACCTCGGCCCCGAAGGGGGCGAAGGTGGCGGGCAGATTATCGCTGAAGGCACGCCGGAGGAGATAGCAGCAAACGAGAATAGCTTTACCGGTCATTATTTGAAAAGCGTGCTCCATTCCTCATCGAGTTCATAAGCGGCAAATGCGGCTAATGCGGCAAAATGGACCCCCGGCAATGGACCCCCGCGGGCTTCTGCTCAATAGCTTCAATGCCGCGATCGCCGCCGCCGATCCGCTGCGTATCGTACCGCGACACTTGCCCATACCACTCAAGTTACCCAAGGGACGTACTTTGGCGATCGGCGCGGGAAAAGCCGCCGCGGCAATGGCACTGGCGGTGGAAAAGCATTGGCAAAAAGATGCGGTGATGAATGGTATTGTTCTTACCCGCTATGGCCACGGCTTGCCGCTGGAACGCATCACGGTGGTTGAAGCGGGGCATCCCCTCCCCGACGCACTGGGCGAACAGGCTACGCGTGATATTCTGGCGGAGGTAAAGAAACTCGGTGCCGACGATCTGCTGCTATGCCTGGTGAGCGGCGGCGGTTCAAGTCTGCTTTCGTTGCCGGTGGCGGGTGTATCGCTGGACGATCTCAAAAGCGTCACCCGGGAATTGCTGCGTTGCGGTGCGTCAATTCAGGAAATCAACACCGTGCGCAAGCACCTCTCCGCTATTCAAGGGGGACGACTTGTGGCTTCATGCCGCGCGCCGGTATTGGCACTGATAATATCCGACGTGACCGGGGATGATGCAACTCATGTCGCTTCCGGGCCATGCGCGCCCGACCCGACAACCTACTCGGATGCGCTGGGGATACTCGAACGCTACCAGATCAACGCGCCTGCCGCGGTACAGGATATATTGCTGGCGGGCACGGAGGGTAAGCGCGACGAAACACCCAAACCGGGCGATGCCGTTTTCAGGAATGTGGAAAACCGCGTGATCGCTACAGCCCATGATTCACTGCTGGCGGCGGCAAAATACTTTCATGATCAAGGTATTCCCGCCGTAATACTGGGTGACGCCATAACCGGCGAGGCACGTGATGCCGCCAAAGTTTTTGCTGCACTGGTGAAAGAGATCCGTCAATATGGTCAGCCATGGAAACCGCCGGTGGCGCTGATCTCGGGGGGCGAAACAACCGTTACGTTACGGCAAAATGACTATGGTGAATGGGGTGGCGCCGGAGGACCGAACCCCGGTGGACGCGGCGGCCGGAATACGGAATTTCTGCTGTCACTTGCCATTGAACTCAACGGCATAGCGGGAATCCACGCCCTCGCCTGCGATACCGATGGCATAGACGGTTCGGAAAACAACGCTGGTGCGGTCATGACATCGGATTCATTACATCGCGCAAAGCAAATGGGTATGAATGCAACGGCCTTGCTTGCCAGCCATGACTCGCATACCTTCTTTAAGAAACTCGACGATCTGATCATCACCGGCCCCACCCGCACCAATGTCAATGATTACCGGGTAATTCTACTTTTGTAGAACTAATCCTGGAGAAATGAGCCATAGAACTATTATGATGTGGATGGAATCGTCCTTCTGATGCAACGACATGTCACGAAATCGCAATATTGATTACATATCATTGCAATATCGAAGACAATATCACCGATAAAAGGAAAATACATGGCAGCAACCATACTGGTAGTGGAAGACGAACCTGCGATTCAGGAGTTGATCTCATATAGTCTGAGACAGGCCCGGCATGTCGTTTTTGGCGCAAGAAGCGCCGAGCAGGCCATGGAGATAGTGAATGATGCATTGCCCGACCTGGTGCTGCTTGACTGGATGCTGCCAGGAATGAGCGGTGTTGAATTTGCACGCATGCTGCGGCGCATAACGCGCACCAAAACCATCCCGATTATCATGCTTACGGCTCGCGCCGATGAAAGCGACAAGGTGGCGGGGCTGGAAATTGGCGCCGACGATTACATAACCAAGCCCTTCTCGCCGCGCGAACTGCTCGCGCGGATTAAGGCGGTGCTGCGACGGCGCTCGCCGGAGGCGGCTGACGATATCGTTGAAATCGGCGGATTGCGGCTTGACTCGGCTACGCATCGCGTAACTGCGGAGAATAGTGAAGTGGTGCTGGGGCCTACCGAGTTTCGCTTGTTGCATTTCCTTATGACACACTCCGAACGCGTGCATACGCGCTCGCAACTGCTCGACCAGGTATGGGGAGACCATGTATTTGTCGAGGACCGTACCGTGGATGTGCATATTCGCAGATTGCGCAAAGCGCTGGAGAACGTCAGCAAGGATAGTCTGGTGCAGACCGTGAGAGGATCAGGCTATCGCTTGTCCGCAGCACAGTCTGCAAGCATGGGGATAATATGAATATAATGAGTCAATTTCACTCTTTCAAATAACTCACGTGTCCGGGTTCTGGGGGCGCTTTACCATTCTCATCCTGATTACCGTTGTGACCGGCATACTCTGGGCTACGCTCGGCGCTGTCACAACATTGGTCTTTTGTAGCATTGCCCCGCTGCTACTGGTCATTCACCACTGGCGTCATCTGACAATATTGGACAGATGGCTTCAAGCCGAAGAATCGATATCAGTAGCATTGCCTGATAGTTCCGGAAAATGGGGAGACGTATTCGCGCGCCTGACGCGCCTCATGCGCGAGCAGCGCAAAAGCCATCAGCAAATCAGTTCCGCGCTGGAACGTCTGCGGCGCGCCACTTCCGCAATGCCGGAAGGCGTGGTAATTCTGGATGAAGTAAACCGCATCGAATGGTGCAATCCGGTGGCCGAAAAGCATCTGGGCATAAACGCCAGCCTCGATGCCAGTCAGCATATTACCCATTTAGTGCGTCAGACTCAATTCGCCGAATACCTGGATGCTCACAATTACAGCGAGCCACTGATCATCAAGCAATCCCGGAATCAGGGGTTGACCCTTTCACTACAGTTCGTGCCTTATGGCGACAAGCAGAAACTGCTCATCAGCCGTGATGTTACCCGTCTTGAAAGAGTCCAGACCATGCGCCGGGATTTTGTCGCCAATGTTTCGCATGAGTTGCGTACGCCGTTGACAGTCATTGGTGGATTCCTTGAAACACTCGCGGAAGAAGGTGCTTCCGACCCCGAAACAAATAAGTGGGCACTCACACTGATGACTGATCAGACCCGGCGCATGCAGCGTCTGGTGGAAGACTTGTTGACGCTGTCGCGGCTGGAAGATTCGGAAAACCTGATACGGGAGGACAATATCGACATTCCGGAACTGTTGCGTGAGCTCTGTCATGAAGCGGAATCCTTGAGTGCGGGGCATCACCGTATTCGCCTCAATCTCGATACCGAAGCGAAGTTGCTGGGTAGTATGGACGACTTGCGCAGTGCCTTCAGTAATCTCGTCAGCAATGCCATACGCTACACCGCCGACGGCGGGGATATCACATTGAACTGGGAGATTCGTGACGGACAAGGCGTGTTCTCTGTTCAAGACAGTGGCATCGGCATCGAGCCCGAGCATATTCCGCGCCTGACGGAACGTTTTTATCGGGTGGATCGTGGACGCTCGCGTGAAACCGGCGGTACCGGCCTGGGACTTGCCATCGTCAAGCATGTCCTGACTTGTCACCAGGCAAAGCTGGAAATTGTCAGCGAACCGGGCAAAGGTAGCTGTTTCAGCGCCTGGTTCCCAGCGACACGACTGATAACGCAGAAAGATGAGTGAATAGCTGCACTTATTGATCCCCTGAGAAAATAACATGAATCTCGTCATTCCGGGCTTGACCCGGAATCCAGTCCAAACCAGCAATGGCGTGCTTTGAACGCTTGGATACCGGCTTTCGCCAGTATGAAGTTTGTATTGTTTGCTCGCCGGATCAATAGCGGTTGTATAATTTCCGGCTTACGGCGCAACGATAGCATTTTAGACGGACTGGTTTCCTCTTTGCCTCTCCAGCATAATAGGATCGCTTATCCGATTCATTCCTGGAGTCCTTTACCTTCATGTCGAAACCACCCCTGGATCTCACCGAAACACCCGTCAGCAGCCGGAAAGTATTTGATGGCAACCTTTTGCACGTATATCAGGATCAAGCTCGCCTGCCTGACGGCAAAGTGAAAGTACGCGAATACATCACCCACCCCGGCGCGGTCGTCATCATTCCGCTGCTCGACAATGGTGAACTGGTGCTGGAGCGTCAGTATCGCTATCCACTGCATCGGGATTTTTTCGAGCTACCTGCCGGAAAAATCGATCCCGGCGAAGATCCGCTGTTGTGTGCACAACGTGAGCTGCTGGAAGAAACGGGTTATACGGCGAAAAGTTGGCGGTATCTCGCTACTCTCCACCCCTGCATCGGTTACTCCGATGAGAAATTAATTTATTATCTTGCACAGGGACTCAGCTTTCAAGGCGCAAACCTTGATGAAGGCGAACATCTGGAAGTATTCACGCTGGCGCTACCCACGGCATTGGAATGGGTGAAGTCGGGGGAAATCACGGACAACAAAAGTGTTTCCGGGCTATTCTGGGCAGAGAAAGTATTGCGCGGCGAGTGGTAGCAGTCAACCGAATACTCTGAGTGCCCCCACACTTAATATGAGAATGCCTCCTAACGAAGCCCCCATAGGTGTCTTTGACTCCGGCGTTGGAGGCCTATCCGTTCTTCGGAGCATTCGGCGCGAACTTCCGGCAGAGCATTTGTTGTACGTGGCAGATTCTGGCAATGCGCCATACGGCGACCGACCTGTCGCCTTTATCGAGGACAGAGCTACAATAATTACCGAGTTTCTGCTCGCATCCGGCGTTAAGGCGATCGTTGTCGCCTGCAACACGGTGACCGTCGTAGCCATTGAGAAGCTTCGAGCATGGTGCCCTGTTCCGATAGTGGCGATGGAGCCTGCCATCCGGCCAGCATCTGGTCGCACAAGGTCTGGGGTTGTTGGAGTACTTGCCACGAGCCAAACGCTCGCAAGTCCCAACGTGGCGCGCCTCTGCGCACTCTACGGAAGTGATGTCCAGATTCTGTTGCAGTCATGCCCTGGCTTGGTGGAACAAGTCGAGCGAACCGAGCTCACGAGTGACACCACGCGATCGCTTCTTTTACGGTACATCTCACCGCTTCTCGAAGCGGGGGCAGACACAATTGTTCTTGGGTGCACTCACTATCTGTTTCTCAGTCAGCTCATCGGAAAAATCGTTGGCCCGAGTGTCTCGATAGTCGATTCAGCTGCTGCAGTAGCGCGTGAACTCGCACGACGGCTCGGCTCCAATCGCACAACTTCGCTACGAAGCCAGACAGGGTACGAACGATTCTTCTCCAGTGCTCCACCAGAGCAGGCTCGCACGGCCATATCAGCGTTATGGGGCAGACCTGTGATAGTTCATGCTCTCGGGCCACCCTCACTTGCATCAAACGGCTGACGAGCTCCAACGGGGTTCGCATTGCGTTCCCGCATAACGTCGCTTGCGAGTGTCATTGTTGGGTACCGTGTTCACGCTCATCACAAAACGCGCGTAAGGCGTAGCGCGTAATAAGCGAAGCGCATTGCGCCGCATGTCAATCTTCATAATCAACGTGTCTTAATCGCCTTCTACCTAATCCGGCGGATAATAACAGCGTACCATATACACCGCTAACCGCACGCCACGCCACGCCAACTTGAGAACATCGCTCGGGTGTGATGCCTTGGAAAATGTAATTTTTATCAACCGCCATTGGATTGAAAAGCCGGCATTATTGGATGAAAGTTTGATGATGCAATGAACTGGACGCGACTATAGTGATGCATGGCGATAGTATCGAGGGGATTCTCATACGGCGTAATGCGCTTCGCTTATTACGCCCTACATTTACTGGTTTGGGTCGAGAACTGACCATCGCGACCGACATAACCGCGCCGTTTCCAGAATTAGAAGTTCTGACGCTATCTGTCAGCGGATTACGTCTGAGTTACTACATTAAAGCCCTGCGGGTAATCGCATCCACCTGAGCAGGATTTACTCTGCAAAGAACTCACGTACTTTATCCATCCAGGATTTTGCGCGGGGACTGTGGCGGGAGCCATCTTCCTGGTTAAGCGATTCCAGTTCCTGCAATAGTTCTTTTTGACGGGCGGTGAGCTTGACCGGGGTTTCTACCACCATATGACATAGCAAATCTCCCTGGGTATTGCTGCGTACTCCTTTGATTCCCTTGCCACGCAGACGGAAAATTTTCCCGCTCTGCGTTTCCGCCGGCACCTTGATTTTGGCATGGCCATCGA
>JBDSSX010000188.1:0-3637 GCA_039928555.1 Nitrosospira sp.
CAGAAAACCAGGGAAGTTAAATCAGGACAGATTTCTTCATGGGAACGGATAGGGAACGCTTATTGGCTCCGTTTGTTTCCGAATCAAGTTGAAATCGAGGAAGATTATGCAGAGGAACCTGGAGAGGTAGTCAGAATTTCAATCAATGATTTCGAAGCAGCGGTTGTTGCGTGGCAAGAATTTGTGAGGCAGCAGACATAAAAAAGAGTGCTTCTGTACGGTTTCCAGTAGATGGGTAGAGCGTAGCGTAACTCATCATTGGGTTATTCCCACCCGCTCACCAAACTGCAATCGTGCCGCTTCCCAGTCATGGTTTGATGTGTCGTGTTGTGGATTTTGATGGGTTACGCCACGCTTACGCATCCTGCATATGTCAAACTGAAAATAGTTCATAGGTATAAAAGTAAACGCATTGCTCAATCAAGGGTAGACTGCCCGGCGCAATCTTAAACGGCGAAGTGCGTGATTGACCATGGGGCATTTATTCAGGATACTTCGAAGCTCCCCCTCTTGAAATGGTTAAATCCTGGTACGACCGAACTCTATATTCCGATTGCCAATCCCCGAAATAAATTGAGTAACAAGGTTTTAGCCTGAAAAGATAATACAGCTGCCGCCAGATATTTTTTTTGCAATCAACAGAATTTAAACCATGAAAATCGCTTTACTGGCACTTCCCGTTTTGTTTCTTGGAGGTTGTAGTTCGATACTGGCCGACCGCACGCCCACTGTGGCAGAAGACGGTTCAAGGATTTACTCCATTACAAGTTTATATGACGGAGAGTCGGGATCAAGAGAGCAGGCCATCAGATACATTGACATTGATGCCAGAAATCTTTGTATGACGGGGTATACACTGATCTCTGAAGAGGTGCGTCCAACGATGGGGCTGACTGGTGGAGTCACATCCTCACGCCTTGTTTGGGAAATTAAATGCGACGAAAAACCAGGGGCAACGTCACCCTAACAGCCTGTAGAATCGGCTGAAACGACCATTGTAGAAGCAACGAGCCGTCTATATTTCACCGCTTTCTCCGTCAATAAAACAACTATTGGCCGTCAAAATCGTAATGATTTGTTCTCGTCCAGTCAATTTTTCGCTTCGATTCTTCAAATCCGGCAGACTGCCAGTGTGACCAACGACATGGGTTTCACCGATTTGAAGCCGCTGATCCATGGATAGTCCGGGATTTGTAGAAGGAAGAATTTGAATCTATCGAAGAACGCCATACACGGTGCGCGCACGTTCGCTGCGTATGTAAACGTTGTATGTGTCTTGCCGATCTTATACTACTATATTCCGCAAATTCGTATTTCCGGTCTCGTGCGATAGCGCACTGAAGGGACGAGGAATGCTCTGTATTATTTTCAATACAGCACCGTTGCTGGACAGTGAAAGAGGTCCCATCATGAGTTATCCTGCGATATCGAGAAATGAAGTGCTACGTTCCTTGCCCCTCGTTACCAACCCAATTTTCAGCATACTAGGTTTGATGTTGATTCTTTTTGCATGCGGTTCAGTTCAAGCCCAAAGCAACCCAGTGGATAGCCCCGCAATGGGACAAACCGGAGATGAGCAATATAAGCCGGGGAAAACGCCCACAGGGCAGGAATATGGCACCATTAAAAAAGGCGAGCCTCACAAAGGCGAAGCCGCCAGGAAAAAACCGGACAGCTCAAACAAAAAACAGGAGTCCAAGCCTGGCCCGGAGGCTTTCACTGACCGTGATAAAAGAGAGACTCACGAGGGGTCGGGCCCTGATCCGCTTGGCCGGTACTAGTCCGATTATTTCATAAATCGCGCTGAAGCCTATTCCCCTTCGCTTTATTTTGGTGAACGAAGCGCTAAACAAAACTCCTCCACCTCCGCCGGAGAAGTGTTTCTGAGTGAGCGATGGTGAGTTGACGGCTTGCGGTCAGGTCGGCTTGGTGATTCACTGCGCGCAGCAGCAACGCCTCGAGATCAGAACGCCTGCGGCGGATGAAAAACGTAATCGTTCGATGAGGAAATATGACATAGGCAAGGTGCTGCCTCTATTTTATGCATGTATTTCTTGATAACTTGCGTTGTATAAAATAGTTACAGCCCGGTAATTCTCTACTCATGACACATGAGCTGGTAGCCCGCATGCGAGGCGTGCGCCGCGAAAACCGAGCAATTCACGCTGCGAGCAGTTCAGGAGTCTTTTATCTCAAACTTCCTTCGGCGGCATTAGTTCTTCAATAGTCTGTGTACTGTCGCACATATTGTTTGGACGGTTTTTCCTATAGTAACAATTTACCCCTTTTGGACCTTCGCATGGAGATCAAGCAAATCTGGACTCTGGTCAAAGCTGCTTTTTCATCCTGGCTCGATGATTATGCGCCGAGCATGGGCGCCGCGCTGGCCTATTACACGATGTTTTCAATAGCCCCACTTTTATTGGTCGTGATTTCGACAGCAGGGCTGGTCTTTGGCGAAGAAGCGGTACGTGGAGAAATTTTCGGTCAATTGCGAGATTTGATGGGTGACCAAGGTGCGCAAGCAGTGCAGGGCTTGCTTGCCAGCGTCAGTGAGCCGAAGGAAGGGATTGCGGCTACGGTCATCGGAACTGTCTTGCTGCTCATCGGTGCAACGACGGTATTCGGTGAATTACAAGATGCATTCGACCGTATTTGGCGTGCTCCTGAGAAAAATAAGAATGAAGGATGGTGGCGGTTGATCCGCTCGCGGCTATTATCCTTCGGAATAATACTGGGAATAGGGTTCCTGATGATAGTGTCACTTGTTTTCAGTGCTGCGATGGCCGCACTGGGGAAGTGGTGGGGGCCGTTTTTTTCAAATCTCGAAATATTGACGACCGTACTGAATTTTCTGTTCAGCTTTGCCTTAATGACAGCCGTATTCGCGATGCTTTATAAATTCATGCCGCGGGTCAAGATTCATTGGCAAGATGTTTGGGCCGGCGCAATCGTGACCGCGCTATTATTTGCGGTGGGTAAACTTTTGATTGGTATTTATATCGGAAAAAGTGCCATTAGCTCGGGATTTGGCGCAGCAGGTTCGCTGGTGGTCGTGCTGGTGTGGGTGTATTACTCGGCTCAGATCTTTTTACTGGGGGCTGAATTTACCTGGGTGTATGCTCGTGCGCACGGATCAAGAAAAGAATCGGCACCGCGCGAAATGCTGAGTGCATCACGGCCGGGTGGAACGAAAATGGCAGACCCATAGCGACGGGACTGGCGGCAATTACTGACATAGGACAGCAACGAGCCGATATCAGGGAACTATTTTTTTCCGCGCGCCGCCGGAGGATTGTTGTGGCTCCTGGCTATCATGCCGCAATACGCTGATCTCGCCATCTTCTTCAAGATAAGCAATCTTTATTTCATCAAGATTCTCGATATCTTGCTCTCGCAACTTGGACTGCAATTCTTCCATAGTGATCAATTCCCGCCTCATGGCTTTCCGCTGCATCTTGCCATCTCGTACAAGAACCTGCGGCGGCGGCTGTACCAGGCGACGAACAGCAGGGAAGTGAAAACTCATCCAATCCAGAAAATAACTCCATCCTGCAAGAGTGGCAACAAGTATGCAACCGTCTGTGATCGAATCGTAACCTCCCGACATGCCGTTGCTGGCGGCGTCTGCGATGAG
>JBDSSX010000189.1:0-2585 GCA_039928555.1 Nitrosospira sp.
CCAATCTATTGCTCGATATCGATCAATACGATCTGTGGGGTAAGGTTGCTCTGCCAAAGCAGCATAAACCAATCGATGTCGCTGGATTCTACCGGCTTGCAGCCCAACGCCGAGGCGTATTCGTCAATCCGGCGCTCACTGAGCCGTTCGGCCTGACTTTGCTTGAAGCGGCTGCCAGCGGTCTTCCGATCGTGGCTACCGAAGATGGTGGGCCGCGAGATATCGTCGGCCATTGTAAAAATGGGGTGCTGGTTAATCCCTTGGATATCCATGCGATAGCGGGAGCCATCGAATACGTACTAGCGGAGCCGCGTCGCTGGCAGCGCTGGGCGCGCAACGGCATCACAGGAGTAAAAAATCACTACACCTGGGATGCGCACGTCAAGAAGTACTTGCACGTTTTGTCCCGTTTGCTGCACCACGAGCGGAAGCAAATCCGGCGAGACATGGCAATATACCGGCCGCAACGACATCCCCTGCCACTGGTCTCGCAGATGTTAATAAGTGATATAGATAATACCCTGCTTGGAGATCGCGCCGCCTTACGCCGTTTCCTTGCCACACTGCGCGCCACCCCGCCAAACCTGGGTTTCGGTATCGCGACCGGCCGTACACTGGAAAGTACATTGAAAATATTAAAGGAATGGGGGGTGCCATTACCAGACATACTTATTACAGCGGTCGGCAGCGAGATAAATTATGGTCTGGAACTCCGGCCTGATGTTGGATGGCAAAATCTGATCAGATACTCATGGCGCCGCGATGCGGTGGAAGAGGCGCTGCGTGAAGTACCCGGACTCATCCTGCAATCGCCAGAGAATCAGCGTGAATTCAAGCTCAGTTACAATGTCGACCCCGAGGCGTTGCCGCCAATTTCTAAAATTCGTGCCTTGTTGCGCGAGCAGAAACTGTCCGCTAATTTAATCTACTCTCGTCAGGCTTTTCTGGACATTTTGCCTTTGCGTGCCTCCAAAGGACGAGCGATACGCTATCTTGCTTACAAGTGGGGATTGCCATTACGTGCTTTTCTGGTAGCAGGTGATTCTGGTAACGACCATGAAATGCTGATCGGAGATACACTCGGCGTCGTCGTTGCCAATCACAGCCCGGAACTTGCGAGTCTGAGGGGAAACGAACAGATTTATTTCGCTAATGCCCGTTATGCGGATGGTATTGCAGAGGGCATGTCGCACTACGCATTTGGTATTCCCCCCTCTGGAGGCCGCGAATGATCCAAAATTTTGATACCTGGGCCGTAGACCATCGTGATGAGTTGCATGCACTTTTGCGTAAATGGTTCGAGCTGGAACGTCCGCTTCTTCTGCGCTCGGATTTACTTGAGGCCTTTGACCTGGTGCGCGATTTTCATCCCCAGCCTCTTGTTAACACTCCCTTGCACGAACTGATCAAGCGCCTGCAGGAAGCGGTTTGCCGTCCTCCCATGGCCTACCTGGCGCTACGTGAGGGTGCGGGGCACTGGTCCTACGTGCGCATTCACCAGCAACGACTGGTACTCGAGATTATCAGCGTTTCCGATTATCTCGCTTTTAAGGAGCTGCTGGTGCGTCCGGATAGCGCGCATGAACCGGTATTGGAATTGGACTTTACCCCTTTTAACCGCAATTTTCCGAGACTTAAGGAAATCCGGTCGATTGGCCAGGGTGTAAGGTTTCTTAACAGGCAATTGGCTGGCACCTTATTCACTCAATCCGGTACAGGAACAGCCAAATTGTTGCATTTTTTGACAGTGCACTCCATGGATGGCCAGCAACTCATGCTCCATGGCAACTTTGCCGACGTAGCGGCGCTGCGTACTGGTTTGCGCTGCGCGCTTGATTTGCTCGATACCTATACCGAGGATGCGCCTTGGCAGGCGATTGCCGAGCCCCTAAGCGGATTGGGCTTCGCACCCGGTTGGGGCAACTGTGTCATGCGGGTAAGTGAAACAATGAGTCTATTGGTAGACATTCTTGAAGCGGCCTCGCCGCAGATACTTGAGAATTTTCTGGCGCGCATTCCAATGGTCTCCAAATTGTTGATTCTGTCACCACATGGTTATTTCGGGCAGGACAACGTACTGGGATTGCCGGACACTGGCGGTCAGGTAGTATATATCCTCGATCAGGTACGTGCGCTGGAACGGGAAATGAGCGAGCGTCTCATTTTGCAAGGGATAGAGGCTGAGCCAAAAATCCTGATATGCACACGCCTGATTCCTGAGGCGGGAGAAACATTGTGCAACCAACCGCTAGAAAAAGTCCACGGTACTCAGAATTGCTGGATCGTACGAGTACCATTTCGAAAGGAAAATGGAGAAATTATTCGACACTGGATATCTCGTTTTGAGATCTGGCCATACCTTGAGAATTTCGCTCACGACGTTGAACGTGAAGCGCTGGCGCAGCTGAGTGGCAGTCCTGATCTGGTGATAGGCAATTACTCGGATGGTAATTTGGTAGCCTCGCTGATTTCCAAACGAACCGGTGTAACGCAATGCAATATCGCGCATGCATTGGAACAGAGCAAATATCTTCATTCCGCCTTGCACTGGCGGGAGAATGAAGCTCAATACCATTTCAATTGCC
>JBDSSX010000190.1:0-3129 GCA_039928555.1 Nitrosospira sp.
GCCACCCCTTATTTTTTAAACACCCTGCCGGAGAATAATTTCGCGCTCGACTATGCGCAATTGCCGGATGATATCTGGTCCCGCACGCAGCTGGCATACGTCTGCTCACCCGGCAATCCCACCGGCAGGGTAATGTCGATAGATGAGTGGCGGCAATTATTCGAGCTTTCCGACCGGCATGGATTCATCATCGCCGCGGACGAGTGCTACTCCGAAATCTATTTCGATGAAACCGCGCCGCCGCTCGGCGCCCTGGAAGCCGCCCACCGTCTCGGCCGTAGCGGCTTCCCACGGCTGCTGGTATTCAGTAGCTTGTCGAAAAGATCCAACGTGCCGGGTATGCGTTCAGGTTTTGTAGCGGGAAATGCGGCGGTGCTGGAAAAATTCCTGCTCTATCGCACTTACCATGGCAGCGCGATGAATCCCGCAGTACAGGCAGCAAGTGAGGCAGCCTGGAATGATGAATCCCATGTTATCGAGAACCGCCGCTTGTATCAGGAGAAATTCACGACGGTCACCGAATTACTGACTGGTATTATGCAGGTATCCATACCGGACGCGGCATTTTACCTGTGGGTCAAAACACCGGTTGGCGATGTCGAGTTCACCCGGAAGCTTTATCAAGATTATAATGTAACGGTATTACCGGGCAGCTATCTGGCGCGGTATGCGCATGAGATTAACCCTGGTGAATATTTCGTGCGTATTGCCCTGGTCGCGCCGCTGACGGAATGCATAGAAGCGGCCGGCCGGATAAAAATGCTGATGTCTTGTTTATAACGGGTGCACCGGAAAATTTGAATTGTCAAAAACATCTTAGTCCGGATGTTTCATAAATTCGCGTGATGATTGCGCAGTATTTTGTTTTATAGGGAGATTTTGTGAAAGAGTGGCGTAGTTATCCATACACCGACTGAACAAAATTTCCATACGAAACAAAAGACCAGCGAGGGCGCGTGAATTTATGAAACATTCGGGTTGGATATCTCAGGAAAAATAAAGGAAAACCATGGACCAGCTCCAAAGCACCATAGAAGAAGCATTCGAACGCCGTGCCGAGATCACACCGCGCAATGTCGAGGCCAAACTCAAGGAATCTGTTGCGCAGGTGCTGGAGATGCTCGACAGCGGCAAGCTGCGGGTCGCGGAAAAAATCAACGGCGAATGGAATACCCATCAATGGATCAAGAAAGCGGTGCTGCTTTCCTTTCGTATAGAAGACAACAGCTTCATCAAGGGCGGTTTCTCCAATTATTTCGATAAGGTGCCCTCCAAATTCGCGGATTACAGCTCCAAGGATTTCCGTAATGGCGGTTTCCGCGTGGTACCGCCCGCTGCTGTACGCAAGGGATCGTTTATCGCCGGCAACGTCGTGTTGATGCCGTCCTATGTCAACATCGGCGCCTACGTGGATGAAGGCACGATGGTTGATACCTGGGCCACGGTGGGTTCCTGCGCCCAGATTGGCAAGAATGTGCATCTGTCCGGCGGGGTGGGTATAGGCGGGGTGCTTGAACCCGTGCAGGCCAATCCAACCATCATTGAGGATAACTGCTTCATCGGCGCACGTTCGGAAGTCGTCGAGGGCGTGATCGTGGGAGAAAATTCGGTCATCTCTATGGGCGTATATATTGGCCAGAGCACGAAGATTTATAACCGTGAAACCGGTGAAACAAGCTATGGCCGCATCCCGCCGGGATCGGTGGTAGTGTCAGGCAACCTGCCCTCTGCGGACGGAAAATACAGCCTTTACTGTGCGATCATTGTCAAGCAGGTGGACGCCAAAACCCGCGCCAAAACCGGCATCAATGAGCTGTTGCGCGGGATCTAATCATTATTCGACTTCCAGGAAAATATCCCATGCAAAATGACACGCTGGCTCTTGCACAAGCCCTGATTGCCTGCCGCTCGCTAACGCCCTTCGATGAAGGATGTCAGGAAATCCTGATTAATCGCCTGGAAAAAATCGGCTTCAACATCGAGAGAATGCGCTGCGGCGAAGTGGATAATTTGTGGGCACGGCGCGGAACGAGCGCACCGCTGCTGTGTTTTGCCGGTCACACCGATGTGGTACCAACCGGCCCCGTCGACAAATGGGACAGCGACCCATTCAAACCGGAAATCCGTGATGGCAGGCTGTATGGCCGAGGTGCGGCCGACATGAAGGGATCGTTGGCGGCGTTCGTTACCGCGATTGAAGCGTTTGTCGCTGAACATCCTAACCATGGCGGCTCGATTGCGCTGCTTATCACATCGGACGAAGAGGGGGTCGCCATAGACGGCACCGTCAGAGTAGTGGAAGCGCTCAAGACGCGCAATGAGTTGATCGATTACTGCATCGTTGGCGAGCCCACTTGTGTTAACGACCTGGGTGATACGATCAAGAATGGCAGACGTGGCTCCCTGTCCGGCACGCTGACTGTGAAGGGTATTCAGGGCCATATCGCTTATCCTCATCTGGCAAAGAATCCTATCCACCTCGCCGCGCCCGCCATCGCCGAACTGACGCAAACCCAATGGGATGAAGGCAACGAATATTTTCCACCCACCACCTGGCAGATTTCCAATATCAATGGCGGCACCGGCGCTACCAACGTGATCCCCGGCGAAGTCACCATGCTGTTCAATTTCCGTTTCTCCACCGCCAGCACGATCGAATCGTTAAAAGCCAGAGTGCATGGAATCCTCAATCGGCAAGATTTTGATTACGACCTGAAGTGGGAACTTTCCGGCAAGCCCTACCTCACTCCCAGGGGTAATCTGGTAGATGCGGTAAGCAGCGCGATCACCACCGTGACGGGAATCACGCCGCAACTTTCCACTTCCGGAGGCACCTCCGATGGGCGTTTCATCGCCGATATCTGCCCGCAAGTAGTGGAGATGGGGCCGCGCAATGCCACCATTCACAAACTGAATGAATATGTGGAAGTAAAAGATTTGGAACAGTTACCGGAAATCTACCGGCTGACGCTGGAGCATTTGTTGCTGAAATAATAGAAATTTCTGAATAAATCTCCATGGAGCGCTCCGTTGATAATTCAATTGGCAAATCAGCTGGCACACTCGTGAATTTATTCAGAGGTTCCTGATTGCCGGCGAAAAAATACCACGAATTTTGTCATTCCCAGC
>JBDSSX010000191.1:0-1608 GCA_039928555.1 Nitrosospira sp.
TCAGGCATTGACGAGCAGGCGTAACGAACTTCTCTCGACCATGGCCTGCCATGGTGCGGTTCGCGCCAACCGCATGCTGACTATTCCGGAAATGAACGCGCTATTACGTGAAATGGAAGCCACAGCACGCTCCGGCCAATGCAATCACGGCAGGCCAACGTGGTTCGAAATCAGTCTTGCCGATCTCGACAAAATGTTCATGCGAGGCCGATGAAAACCGGACTCCTGGGTGGTCTTTCGCCAAGAAATTTTCTACGCGATTACTGGCAGAAAAAACCCTTGCTGGTGCGTGGCGCCCTGCCCGGCTTTCCGGGGTTGCTGACTCGCGGCGATCTTATTGATCTCGCCTGCCGGGACGATGCACAATCGCGGCTGATCACACAGAAGAATGGCAAATGGCAGGTCCGGCACGGTCCTTTCGCACTTCGATCTTTTTCACGTCTGCCAAAGAAACAATGGACGCTGCTGGTACAGGATGTCAATCACTTCCTTCCCGCAGCTCGCGAGCTACTGCTTAAATTCAATTTTATCCCCCACTCACGGCTCGACGACCTGATGGTCAGCTATGCACCCAGCGAGGGTGGAGTCGGACCTCATTTTGATTCATACGACGTTTTCTTACTGCAGGGGATGGGGCGCAGGGTTTGGCAGATATCCGCCCAGCGGGACAGGAGATTGGTTGAGGATGCGCCGGTAAAAATCCTGCGTGATTTCAGAGCGGAACAAGAGTGGGTGCTGGAACCGGGTGACATGCTATATCTACCTCCCGGCTACGCTCATAACGGCGTAGCAAAAGACAACTGTATGACCTATTCGATAGGCTTTCGCGCACCCAGCTACCAGGAGCTTGCTACCCAGTTCCTCGTTTACCTGCAGGATCATGCCGCGTTTGAAGGCATGTATCGTGACCCCGATATCGCCTTGCAATCCCATCCGGGACGCATCGGTTCAGCCATGGTGGATCAAGCTGGCGCGGCACTCAATAAAATCAAATGGGGTCGCACGGATATAGAACGTTTTATCGGGACCTATCTCACCGAGCCCAAGCCCTACATTTTTTTTACGCCGCCACCGCATCCCCTGACCGAGAAAAAATTTGTTTATCAGATTCAAGAAAACGGATTACAACTGGGTCTAAAAAGTCGTATCCTGTACAGGAAGAAAACCATCTTTCTGAATGGGGATGCGTATACAACCGGAGCTGCCGTCCACCGGTCATTGAAAACACTCGCCGATCGCCTTATATTGCCGACGGCGAAGCATCTTAACGACGAGGCTCTTGCACTGTGCTACCAATGGTATCTCTATGGTTATATTGAAATTGTAAGCTGACCCGCCGGGATTGGCGCATAATTTTACCGTCGACTTGTGCTCACTCCGGCGACTGGCAATTCAGCCGGCAAATAAACCGCCTTGCGGCCCGTGAGATAAAAATGTTCAAATACCGTTTTGACAATTTACCGAAAGCCTTATCCCTTGGCCATTACCACTACCACTTATGGCTCTGGGATGGACCATAAAAACTGGACAATATTTCGGAATTCTGCTATTAAGATAGTGGTCTTTTCAGATTTGAATGGCCGAAATGTTTTGATAATTTACCCGTGA
>JBDSSX010000192.1:0-4741 GCA_039928555.1 Nitrosospira sp.
TGCTCGATCACGGACGCCGGACCGATGTGGTTGAAGTGCTGCCGGCCAGCATGACTTCGGTCGACATGGTTCCCCGCTCCCCCGGCCACTGGCTCTTCCACTGCCACGTTGACGATCACATGATGGCGGGCATGTCCACGCGCTGGCGCGTCCTGCCGTAAAAGATGCGTATTCATGCATTTCATCTTTCGGGTAGGTTGGGGTGACGAAGGAACCCCAACGTTTATTTCCAATGCCACGATATGTTGGGGTTTGTGCCTCACCCCAACCTACAACCCCGGAGGTGTGGAATGGGCCGAATGATGGGTTGCGCTTTGCTCCACCCATCCTACTAAAATCGTATCGGAGCATAAAATGTATTAAGCCTGCATGAAATAGAAAGAAGAAAGCGTATGGAAAAAGGCTTACGTAGGATGGGTGGAGCGAAGCGTAACCCATCAAAAACCACTAAAAAGGAAAATATTCATGAGGTCCACACATATCACACTGGCCGCCATTGCCGGCATCGTTGGCGGTCTGCTTAGTCTCAATGCCGCGGCGCACGCGCTGTGGCTGGAAGGCGATACCAAAGCCGTCAAGCTGTATTTCGGCGAATATAGCGAGAATCTGCGTGAAACCTCGCCCGGCAGACTCGACGGCATCGTCGAACCGGTGGCGGCGGTGATTGACGCGGCGGGTAAGGAAAGTCCCGTCGTCCCAATCCGCGAAAGTGGGCACTTTGCGATACCCATGGCCACCTCCGGTACCGCAGGCACCACGGTACTGGTGCAGGCGCTCAAACAGCCTATACGTGAACCACAGGGAGAGAATCCCGGCCCTGTTTCAAAACGCTTTATGTATGCGCGCCTTGGCAAGGGCGGCAGCTTGCCGCTGGATATCGTGAATACCGGCGATATGCTGCGCTTGAGCTTCATGGGCAAGCCCGCGGCCAAAGCCGAGATTATCATTATTGCGCCAAATGGATGGGAGAAGCATCTGAAGACGGATGAGAAAGGGGAAGTCTCTTTTCCGCTGCCTGCATCCGGCCTTTATGTGGTCGAGGCGAAATACGAGCTTAAGAATCCAGGGGAATTCGAGGGCAAGGCCTACGCCATTGAAAGCCACAAGGTCACGCTTAGCATTTACAAATGAGTACGCCGCAATCCGGTGCGCGCGCACCGGAGTCATTCCCCGCCGAATCGCGCGTAACTGCTGAGGCACACGTAGCCGAGCCACGCGTAACTCAGCCACCCCCCGTCGAGCCGCGCGGTTATCTGTTTTTATCGAACAGCATGAAGCGTGGCCGTTTTCTTGTCCGGCTGCGCCGTATGCATGCCTGGATAGGGTTATGGGGGGCGGTGATGGGCTTGCTGTTCGGCGTGTCCGGTATTCTGCTCAATCATCGCAGCGAGATGAAGATTCCGCTCGCCAAGCAGGAAGAAACCCGCCAAGTGCTCACTCCGCCCGCCGCTAGCCTGCAAACCCCCGAAGCGCTGGAGGCATGGCTGCGGGCGGAATTCAAGCTGCCTGACGCCAAATCCCGCATCCAGAAAAAACCTGCCGGTCCGGTTCCCTGGGGGGGCGGCCAAATCGAGCAACCAGAAAATTGGCGTATTACGCTCATTGCGCCCAATCTGAATGTGACTTCAGAGTACTGGAAAGGTGACGTGGACACGCATATTGAGCAGAAAGAAGCCAATCTCTGGGCAACCCTCGCCAACTTTCACAAAGGGAGCGGGATGTCCAATGCGTGGATATTGCTCACGGATACATTGGCCGGCGCGCTGCTCATTCTGGTGATAACCGGAACGCTGTTATGGAGCCGCCTGCACGGCTCGCGGCTGCTGGCGGCGGGTCTGATCGGTACTACGCTCACGGCTTTACTTGTTCTTATGCTAAATACGCTCGCATTATCATGAAATTGCACCGCATTATCGATCGAAGCATTCGTATAATGATGCCTATGTAAATTGTATTCTTCCGCCTCTCGCATCCGCCGGGAGGCATCCACAGCCAGCCAGTAAGCCTCGCAGCTTGTAGCCAGCCAATAACATTAATAACATAAAAATAGAGACGTTATGAAACATGTGTCGGGATTCGGATTGAGGCGGGTTCATAGGGGCTTAATAGCCTTGTTAGTAACATGGGTATTGATGCCGCTGCATGCGGCGGCCCAGGATAGCGCAGGTAAACCGGTAAAAAGCGAGGCAGGAAGCGATGCAAAAAGTGAGGCAAAAAGCGCTGCGTTGCCCGAAATCAAGATTACCACCGGCCGGGTCCGCCCCGGTACGCTGGAAGATATAGCACGAACGGGAAGCAAGACAGATACACCGCTACGTGATATTCCGGCCAGCATTGCCGTCGTGCCGGCAGCCTTGCTGCAAGAGCAAGGCGTCACCGACATGAATGACGCCATGCGCAACGTAAGCAGTGTTCAGCCTTTGATGGGCGGCGGTTATGGATTTGGCAACAGCTTCACTTCACGGGGCCTGGCGCTAAGCTATTTACGCGATGATTTGCCCGACGGGGGCGCGCAAAACAGTTATTTCCGCACCATGTACGATGTCGACCGCATCGAAGTATTAAAGGGTCCGGGCTCCGCGCTATTTGGCGTAGCGGGCCCCGGCGGCAGTATCAACATGATTACCAAGAAACCGCAATATAATTTTGACATGTCAGTAGGTACCATGCTGGGTAGTTTCGGTACGCGTAATGGCTTTCTCGACGTGACTGGCGCTGTTCCGTTCATGCAAAACATGGCTGGACGCTTGATTGCCAATATGGAGCATACCAATGGTTTTCGCGGACTCGAGCGCAATATCGTCGAGGCTTCCCCCAGCTTTATCTGGCGTCTGGCACCCGACAAAACCCTCTTGATAGACTTTGATCACCGGGAGATGAAAATCAAGCCGGATAATTATGGGATACTTTTCGATATCAATTCCAATATCGCCAATGTCTCCCGGGAGAATCGTTACTACACTCCTTTCAATAAAACGGATCATACGATCAATCGTCTCGGCCTTATCCATAACTGGGCGATATCCGACGTATTGAGTATGCGCACCGCATTTACATTCGATGCCCGGACACTTGAGATAGTAAGAAATGGGGGAGGCAATCAAGGAGATCAGAACGGCCTTAGTACCGGACGCGATGCACGGTCGCAATTCGATAGCGCGGGGTACACTCAATTGCAAAACGAGTTTATCTGGAAAACAAATACCGGTCCGGTTAAACACACATTCCTCGGAGGGTTCGAATATAAGAATACAGATATCAATACCGTTCGCACTGATTTTTCTTTAGCTAACGTCAATATTTTCAACCCGGTTATCGTGGAAACCTCATTGAACGACGGTACTAATCGCCGCGCGATTTTTGACCGCAGACTTACCAGCAATCAGACCTCTTTTTATGCGCAGGATCAGATTGATTTAACCGATAAATTCAAGCTCCGCCTCGGGATCCGGAACGACCTGGTCAGCTACAGCGACAAGGGTTTTCAATTGGTTTCAGGCAACTATGGGTATCGTGAAATTGTGCAGACGAAGTCGTTGACCACTTATTCGACGGGGGGGGTATATCAGCCCACCAAGAATTTAGCCTTTTACGCGGGCTATAGCACGGGCGCCTTCATTAATCTGGCAACGGAAGCTCAAAACGTATCCAAGGCACCCGAAACCTCGGATCAGGTAGAGGTGGGCGCTAAAACCACGTTGCTGGATGGCAAGGCTGATTTTAACGTGGCAGTGTTTCAAACCAGCCGCAATAACTATTTCATCACCTTGCCCGGTTCAGGGGGTCAAGCCACCCAGGATGGCAATGATCGTTCGCGCGGGGTGGAAATGTCCCTCGGCGTGCGTCCAATGCCCGGCCTGAATATTATCGGCAACGGGGTGTGGATGGATCCCGAGACGCTATCACGCAATGTAGCCACCAATGCTGTTCTTGGCATATCAAGAAGCGTTTTTGGAACCCGCCCGGCCGGCGTTGCGACCCACATGGGCAGTTTGTGGGGCACTTATACGATACAAAGCGGTCTGCCGCGTGGCTTGATGTTCGGTTTCGGGCTTACATACAAGGGCGATAGTTACGCTGACACCTTGAATCTTCTGAAGATACCGTCTTATGTCGTGCTTGACGCCGCCATTTCTTATAGCATCAAAAGGATGCATCTCGCGGTCAACGTAAAAAATCTGACGGATACAACTTATTACACCAACCCCACCTTTGCCGGGGCATTGCCCGGCAATCCACTTAGCGCATTCGGTACGGTCCGTTTTAATTTTAATTAACAAAACATCTTCGGCAGAAGCTGAATACAGGCGCCGTCTCGCCGTCATGCCCCCCGATGGCGCGAGACGACCCTTGCAATCGACCCGCATAAAGCGTGGGTGTGGGGCGTAATAAGCGAAAGCGCATTACGCCGGATGTCAGAATAACCACACACTCCACTCCGTCCAACTACCGGATTCAGGATTATCCCTGGTTGGGTCGTGTTGCCAGAACATCTTCATTGTCATCGAACTTCCACGTAATAATTGACATCCGGTAATTCATCCGGCGTAATGCGCTTCGCTTATTAGGCCCTACGGTTTACGATGCCTTGCGCGCGTTGAAGAAAAAAACACGAAAAAGCTGAACGTCACCCCTATCCGAATTCTTTTCGGGAAATTCGTACAAAAATCCGGCTCGATACGAGTCTTGTGCGAGCGGCTGTAACCCTTAACAGATAATGGTTGCAGCCGCTATTTTCGGC
>JBDSSX010000193.1:0-6625 GCA_039928555.1 Nitrosospira sp.
CAACCTGGCAGGCACCGGCACCACCGCCCCGCAATATGGGGAATGGAACGGGTCTGTTGGAGCTGATCAACCGGGTAACCTTGACATCTCTTTGAATCAATTTCAACTTGTCAGACCGGATGGTACGATGATCGCTGGATCGAGCTCCACATTCAGTGAACTAGCGGGATCTCCCAATGCCGCCGGTGACCACCTCTTTGCAGGTTCGCTCACCGCCGACTTCGACAACGTTGCAAGCACGGCTGATACGACAGTGGACTTCACGCTTACGGCGTTGCACGATGGCAGCTATGTATTTGACCTGGAACAGGGATTTGGCTCAACGATCACGTTGAGCAGTGCCAATGGATCCCTCGGTGCGGGCGGCCCGGACCCTGTGCAAACCTTGACTATCCCCCCTGACGAGCAAGTAGTCTTTTTCGGTGTACAGGCTACAACCTCTAACAGTAACATAGTATCCGCCATTGGGTTGGGAGCACCCGATCTCACCGAAGCACAAATTGAGGCGGCAAATTTTTCATTTATTAGTTCTCAGAACATGAATGTGAGTACTGCCGGCATAGGAATCGGCAATAACAACCTTAATGGGAACACTACGGCGGGAATAAACATCGGTGATGAAAGCTTCGTCGTCAATCCCGAAACTTTATTAACCGGCATGAAAGTCTTCATCGACAATTCCGTAGGGGGTTATGATCCAACGACCGAGGAGTTGTACTACAAGATTTTCTTCGATGACGGCACTAATTCAGGCAATATAAAAGTCTTGAGTGGTGATTTGACCGCGGAGGCAGGAGGGCAGACCTCCTTTGCCATCGATACACAAGGTTCAAAGCTGATCGATTCTGTTCAACTTACTATGGGCAAGGGAACCATCAAGATTCCTGTGATTGAGTTCATCCAGGCGACCGAGAATCTTGCCAGCGACGTTAAACTTGACCTCACTGCGTCACTGACGGATGCCGATAGCGACACTGCAACCAGTAATTTTTCGGTTGACCTGTTCGCTAACGACTTGGGTGGGACTTTTGACTTTACACTGCTCGGTGCTTCCAGCGACCTGGATGGCTTTAATGTCGATCTGGCCGCTTCTCAAGATGCCTACAGGATCGAGGGTTTTGATAAGCCGGCTGACACACTGTTTCTTCTTGGGGACTTAGGTGCTGGTGTTTCGATTAACAACACCGGGGCTGACAGCATCGTTTCCGTAACTGAGACCGGAGGAGTGCAAACGACTGTTATCACCGTGGTGGGCGTGGACCTTGCCCTGACGGACATTGCTCTTGTATAGCATAGCATCTACTTGACATCATCCGAGCGAGCCGGGGCGCTCAAGTCCCGGCTCGGATAAGAAAATAAGGTGTAGATTTTGTAAAAAACACTCTTCCCGCCAACCACCACTGTGGTTGGCGGGAAGAGTGTAGCTTGGGAAGAAATTTTGAGACGATAGTCCGTTGCTCAAAGCGACTTTCTTAAAGTAGCGAGCTTTCCCAGCTTTGGACTCTTTGTCCATCTGAACCGACCAGGCAGCAAGACCCTTTCCACGGCCTGGCCTGAAAGCGCGATCTATGAAAGACTTGGCGTGACCGACCGCGTGGGGCTGTGGGCTTACACGCCTGCCCACGGATTGAACAGAATTCCAGCTTAGAGAATGACCGGGCAGTTTCGCCTTTCATCCCGACCCAGGCCTAAGTCATTGTTTGATCCGGGAAGTACAGGCGCATGTCGAAGCTTCTTGCTTCCTGCCTGCCTGCCAAGGCCGGGACGGAGAACAAATTGCGTTTTTTTGTTTTGCTCAACAATGCCAATTGCACAGGTTGAATGAGTTACAAGCTCAAAATTCCCCAAACGGAGATAGCGCAAGCCCTCGTAAGTTTCAAGGGGGCATTCAGAACCGTCGGCATTTTTAGCGCCATTATCAATCTGCTATTACTGGTGCCGGCCCTGTATATGTTGCAGGTTTATGATCGTGTCCTGGCCAGTCGCAACGAAACAACGCTGTTGATGCTGACATTGATAGTGCTCGGGGCCTATCTGTTCATGAGCGCCCTTGAGTTTGTACGCAGCTTTGTGCTGATCCGGGTTGGCGCAAAGCTTGATATGACGATGAACAAGCGGATTTATACAGCAGCCTTTGAGCAGAATCTGAAACGTGCGGGTGGTAATGCCGGGCAAGCATTGCAGGATCTCACGGCTATTCGCCAGTTTTTAACAGGCCAAGGCTTATTTGCCTTCTTCGATGCGCCGTGGTTCCCCATATATCTAGCTGTCATTTTCCTGTTTAATCCGTTGCTGGGCTTGTTTGCGCTGATTGGAACGGCGGTGCTGGTTGTTCTGGCCTTTGTCAATGAGGCGGTGTCGAAAAAACCACTGGAAGACGCCAATGCCATGGCGGTGGCGTCAAGCAATCTGGCGACCAATAACTTGCGTAATGCAGAAGTAATAGCGGCAATGGGCATGTTGCCTAATTTGATATCGCGCTGGTTCAAGCTGCATAGCCATTTCCTGCAATTGCAGGCGGAAGCGAGCGAAAAGACCGGAACCATCGGCGCGATCACAAAGTTTGTGCGCGTGTCATTGCAATCGCTGATACTGGGCCTGGGAGCGCTACTTGTGTTGGATGGCAAGATTACACCTGGGATGATGATTGTAGCCGCCATATTGATGGGCAGGGCGTTGAGCCCGGTTGAGCAATTGATCGGAATATGGAAAAGCTGGAGTAGCACACGCAGTGCTTACCAACGCTTGAATGAACTGCTGGAGGCCAATCCAGCGCGTGAAGCGGGAATGCCTTTGCCCAAGCCCCTTGGACGAGTTTCGGTTGAAGCGTTGACAGCAGCACCTCCCGGCGCCACAGTGGCCGTTCTCAAGAACCTGAGTTTTGCAATTGACCCCGGAGATGTACTCGGGATCATAGGACCCAGTGGAGCAGGCAAATCCACCCTGGCACGGTTGCTGGTCGGTATTTGGCCGGCTGCGATGGGTGAAGTGCGTTTGGATGGTGCAGATGTTTACCAATGGAATAAGGATGAACTGGGTCCCCATATGGGTTATTTGCCCCAGGATATTGAGCTGTTTGCCGGAACAGTTAGCGAGAACATCGCTCGTTTTGGTGAGATTGATTCGGAGAAAGTAATACTGGCCGCCAAGCGTGCCGGGGTGCATGACATGATTTTGCAATTTCCGCAAGGCTACGATACCCTCCTGGGAGATGGCGGGGCGGGATTGTCAGGTGGGCAAAAGCAGCGCCTTGGTCTGGCACGGGCAATGTACGGCGACCCCTCGCTAATCGTATTGGACGAACCCAATTCAAATCTGGATGAAATGGGTGAGCAGGCGTTGATTGCGGCGATCAAGGATCTACACAGTCGTGGAAAGACCATTGTCATGATTAGCCATCGCAGCAGCGTCCTTCGCGCCACCAATAAATTATTGCTGCTACGCGATGGGAAAGCACAATTGTTTGGCCCAAGCGATCAGGTATTGGCGCGATTGGCCAAAGGGAGTCAGCAACCGTTACAGCAGGTGCAACAGGGCTAACGAGCACAACGAACCACAGATTCACTCCATGGAGACGAGCGGTCACCGGTACAGCTGGAGAGGAGTACTTTTGTTAAGAGGGATTCACGGACCATGCCACGGATTGGGGGATGACTGACGACGATGATGAAGCTCTTTGGCAAACACGCAGCGGCTACTCATGCTGGCTCCAGGGAAGTGATATCTTCCGAGATAGATACCGATGCGCGTTTGTACATTCGCCTCGGATGGTGGATTGTCGTCGCTGGCATCGGTGGTTTTTTAGTATGGGCATCATTCGCGCCTCTGGATAAGGGTGTTCCACTCAGCGGGACGGTTACCGTATCGACAAACAGGAAGGCAATCCAGCATCAAACAGGTGGTACGATCGAAGATATTCTCGTGAAAGAAGGAGATGTGGTTAAGGCAGGGGCGGTATTGCTGCGTATGAATAGCGTGCAAGCCAAGGCCAATGCAGAAATGATGCGCGTCCAGTATTTTACCGCGCGCGCAGCAGAGGCTCGTTTGATTGCTGAACGCGATGGGGAGAAGATTATTGTTTTTCCTCCAGAGCTGGAAAGCGTAAAAAGTGATCCGCGTGTCGCCAACAACATTAATATGCAGCAGCATCTGTTTAACTCGCGACGGATGGGAATTGAAAGTGAATTATCGGCAATTGATGAAAACATCTCCGGGCTCAAATCGCAAACCAGCGGTTTGGAAGAATCACGGGACAATAAAAAACAGCAATTGGGGTTTTTAAGGGAGCAGCTGGATGGAATGCGCGACCTGGCCAAAGAAGGGTTTGTGGCACGTAATCGCTTGCTGGATCTAGAGCGAACCTACGCACAGATCAGTGGCGCGATTTCAGAGGATATTGGCAATATTGGGCGTGGGCAGCGGCAGATTGCCGAGTTGAAGCTGCACCGTATGCAACGTCAGCAGGAATATCAGAAGGAAGTCCGATCCCAATTATCCGACATACAAAAAGAAGCGGAGGCGCTTGCTCATCAACTGACCGGGCTGGATTACGACCTGGCAAATATCCTGGTGAAAGCACCTGTGGATGGTACGGTGGTGGGGGTGAATGTCTTTACGCGCGGGGGCGTGATTGCCCCCGGTTTCAAAATGATGGATATTGTGCCAAGCGAAGATGCACTGGACGTCGAGGGGCACTTGCCAGTGCATTTGATTGACAAGGTACACCCTGATCTTCCGGTAGAGCTGATATTCTCCGCATTCAATCGAAACCTGACTCCACATGTGCCAGGTGTTGTGACGCATGTCTCCGCGGATCGATTTGTCGATGAGCAAACCGGGCTGCCATATTACAAGCTCAGAGCCAAAGTGGCACCGGAAGGAATGAAGATGATTGCCGATTTGCAGATACGACCCGGCATGCCGGTGGAGCTATTCGTGAAAACAGGCGAACGAACAATGATGAATTACATACTGAAGCCGATACTTGACCACATTAAAATGTCAATGACAGAAGAATAAAGATGCGTGTGATTTCACTCCGCCATTGGCTTGTTTCAATCTTGAGCATCCTGGCGCTATTTCAGGTAAATAATGTATCGGCATTAGGGCTGATCGAGGCCTATGACGCGGCGTTGATGAATGATTCCGCGCATCGCGCGGCGATCCACGAAAATGAGGCGGGGCAGCAATTCAAGGCGGTGGGGCGCGCCAGCCTACTCCCCGTGCTGTCGGGAGCTTATACAACCAGCGAAAACATGGGGGATATCACGCGGGATGCGGTCACGCAGCACCTGACCTACCGCAGTGAGAACGCCAATATTCAGTTACGTCAACCGGTTGTCAACCTGGAAGCGTTCGCCAAGTATAAGCAGGGTGTTGCCCAAACCAGTCAGAGCGATTCCAAGTTTATTATGAATAATCAGGACTTGATCGTGCGTCTTGTCAGCGCGTATGCCGAGGCCAGATATGCGGAAGATCAGATGGAACTGACGGTGTCGCAGTTGAATGCTTTGGGGGAACAACGACTGGCGAATGACCGTATGTTCGAAAGGGGCGAGGGGACCAGAACCGAGATCCTGGAAACACAGACAAAGTTCGATCTGGCTGAAGCGCAAGTACTCGAAGCACGCGATAGTCTGACGAATGCCCGTAATGTACTTGCGGCTATTGTTGGCGAGGAAGTCACGACGCTGGACCCGTTACTGGATGATTTTCGCATGAAACCGATGCAACCGGACAGCTTCGAGGAGTGGAAAACCATCGCTCTGGAGAACAATCCGGAGATCGCCACGCAACGCCATACTGTGGAAGTCGCACGCCAGGAAATCAACAAACAGCGCGCCGGCCATGCGCCGCGTCTCGACCTTATCGCCAGCGTCAACAAAACCAAGTCCGACAACATCGTATTCTTCGGCCTGGATACCTTTACCCGCAGCATCGGTGTTCAGGTGAATGTGCCATTGTACGCGGGCGGAAGCGTCAACGCCCTGACCAGCCAGGCCGTGTCGAACCATGAAAAGGCCAAGGCCGACCTCGAAACCAAGATCAATCAGGCATTGATCGAATTGCGCAAGCAATTCAATCTGACCTTGACTAGCGCACGCCGAATCGACGCGCTCGTGAAATCCGTCAGCTCGGGGACCTTTCTGCTCGACGCGACACGGAAAAGTGTTAAAGGCGGCACACGGACCAATATCGATATACTCAACGCGCAGCAGCAGTTATTCAAGGCAAAATTCGACCTGACACAAGCGCGCTACAGCTATCTCCTGGGGTATCTTCGTTTGCGTAGAGCGGCGGGTACTGTTGATCTAAGTGATCTGCAAGATGTCGCAAAATATTTCATCGCTCGCCAGTAACGCGCCAGTAAACAAGAAGCCGGCGGCGATCTCTGAAGCTGGAGCGTGAAAGCCTGTTAATCCTTTCATTTTGGCGACAAAGATCTTATACGTAACACCCCCATAGGTTAAACTTGAACAATTAATCTTATTCACGCAAACACCTACCTATGGCCCAATACGTACTGACCATGAATCGCGTGGGCAAAGTCGTTCCACCCAAGCGTCAGATTATCAAAAATATTTCCATCAGCTTCTTTCCCGGCGCAAAGATTGGATTGCTCGGC
>JBDSSX010000194.1:0-2377 GCA_039928555.1 Nitrosospira sp.
CGATTTAACGGGAAGCGTATTTACATCGTGGTGCCCAGAAGAGGACTCGAACCTCCACAGTGTTGCCACCGCTAGGACCTGAACCTAGTGCGTCTACCAATTCCGCCATCTGGGCGATGCCCGCTTCCTGTCTCGATCGATACGGGACAGAGGCGCGGGATAGAGGCGCCAATTCTATAGGAAATCATTGCTTTGTCAATCAAGAAGAAACGCGAACTCCGCCATCTGGATCCTTACCTTGAACGTGAAAAACAACGTTACGGCCATGCGCTGCCTAGCCGGGAGTTCATGTTGCAAATCCTGGAAGAGCAGGGTGTGCCCGTGAATGAGGAGGCATTGCAGAGCTTGCTCGAAATCACAGAAGAAGAAAATGAAATTTTTAGCCGCCGTATTTCCGCAATGGTGCGCGAAGGTCAGATCATGCGTAACCGCAAGGGCGATATCTGCGTGGTGGAGAAGCTCAATCTTATCAAGGGTCGGATACAGGGCCACGCCGATGGTTTCGGATTCCTGGTACCCGACGATGGCAGTCCGGATTTGTTTCTGAGTGCCAAGGAAATGCACAAGGTGCTGCATGGCGATCGTGTGATGGTGCGCGAAATTGGCGTGGACAGGCGTGGGCGCAGGGAAGGGACTATTGTGGAAGTGCTTGAGCGTGCCGTCACTCAACTGGTGGGAAGGTTGCACGCCGATCATGGAATACTGTTTGTAGAGGCAGAGAACAGGCGCATCAGCCAGGATATTCTGATACCCACGGAAGAATCCATGGGTGCCGGGGCTGGCCAGGTAGTGATGGTAGAAATCATCCAGCAGCCGAGCAAGCATGCGCAACCCATCGGCCGCATCGTCGAGATTCTGGGTGAGTACACGGCGCCGGGAATGGAAATTGAAATCGCCCTGCGCAAACATGATCTCCCTTACCTGTTTCCACCAGATGTGGAAAAGCTTTCCGCCAGATTCCCCGAGAAGGTGCTAACAGAAGAGTTGGCGGAAAGAGAGGATATCCGTCACCTGCCGCTGGTGACCATAGACGGCGAAACTGCGCGAGACTTTGACGATGCGGTGTATTGCGAGCGCGACGGGAAGGGTTACAAATTATATGTGGCCATCGCTGACGTCAGTCACTACGTGCGTCCGCATGATGCACTCGATCGGGAGGCACTCAATCGCGGAAACTCGGTATATTTTCCACGACGCGTAATCCCGATGTTACCGGAAGTCCTTTCCAATGGTTTATGCTCACTCAACCCGCAAGTGGAGCGTTTATGCATGGTGTGCGAGATGCATCTGGATGCCGGGGGCGATTTTCGTGACTACCGGTTTTATCCGGCGGTGATGTATTCCCACGCGCGGTTGACCTATACCAAAGTGGCAGAAATGCTGGGCAATCCCAAGGGGGAGGACGCGAAGCAATATCAGGAACTTTTGCCGCCTATCCAGTTGCTCTACAAATTATTCAAGGTTCTGCTGAAAGCAAGAAAGAAACGCGGCGCGATCGATTTTGAAACCGTTGAAACGCAGATGATATTCAACGCTCAGGGCAAAATCGAACGTATTCTCCCGATAAAGCGGAATGATGCCCATCGTCTGATCGAAGAATGTATGCTGGCGGCCAACGTATGTGCATCGGATTTTTTGCAAAAGCACAAACAACCCACCGTCTATCGTATCCATGAAGGCCCTACACCGGAAAAACTTGTTGCACTGCGTGATTTCCTCAAGGAATTCGGCGTGCAGCTAAGCGGCGGCGATGCGCCCAGTGCCAAGGATTACGCCAAGACGCTGATCAGGATAAAGGATAGACCTGATGCGCAACTGTTGCAGACCGTAATGCTGCGATCCTTGCGTCAGGCGGTTTACAGTCCTGATAACGTGGGTCATTTTGGACTTGCATACGAGTCCTATACCCATTTCACATCACCCATCAGACGTTACCCCGATTTGCTGGTGCATCGCGCTATCAAGGCAGTGTTGAACGGCACCGTGTACTCGCCTGGCGGCTGGCACGAATTGGGTATACATTGCTCCCAGACAGAGCGCCGCGCGGACGATGCAACGCGCGATGTGGAGACATGGCTCAAGTGTTATTACATGCAAGACAGAATTAGTGAATGTTTCGAGGGGGTTATCAGCGGGGTAACCGGTTTCGGCCTGTTCGTGGCGCTGGACGGCATTTATGTGGAAGGGCTGGTGCATATTTCCGAGTTACCCAGCGATTATTTTCATTTCGACGCGGCCAAGCACATGTTGCTGGGCGAGCGCAGTGGCAAGCGCTACCGTCTTGGCGATCGACTCAGGGTCAAGCTGGTGCGGGTGGATCTGGAATCCAGCAAGATCGATTTTGTACTGGCTGGAAATGGTGACAAGGATTCGACCT
>JBDSSX010000195.1:0-5427 GCA_039928555.1 Nitrosospira sp.
TGCCGCTATTTTCCAAAATAGACGTAGGCTTTCTGCGGAACAGCCGATTCCTTGAAGCGCTTGCGTTCTTCCCTGTCCAGATTCTTGTCCCACCAGATCGCGCGCGCTTCCTTCTGATCTTCCGCCAGTTGAGGGTTTTGCTCGAACAATTCGCGCATGAATTTAGTGTGGTCGGATTCGTACAGTTTTGCCATAGCCTGATTCCCCCTATCTTTGTTCTTGCCCGTTATTCATTGTTATGCGCTTACAACCTTGAAACTGTACCAGCTCACGCAGGATGGGTAAAGCGTAGCATAACCCATCAAAACAATAAGCGGAGTGATGGGCTTCCACATAATGGCACCCGCCCTGCTGAAAACTGATTCACAGCTTGCCACTGCGTAATTTCTGGACATACTCCTGAAATGGCAGGGCAAACTCGGTTTCGAGTTTCTTTGCGCGTTCCCTTAATTCTTCCCATGCCGGTTTGCCAGGGTTTTGCTTGAAAGCAAAGGCGATCAGGTTTCCGCGCACCTCCGCCGTCATGGCAATAACGTGACCATCGAAACTGTTCTCGATGCGTCTCAGATATTCCTGAAGCCCCTTATCCCTGCTGAGCAGATTCACCACCAGCACCCCCCTTTTCTTCAATGTCTCGCGGGCACGATTGTAAAAGTCCTGGCTGCAAAGCGAGGAAACCTGGCAGCCATCGTCGAAACCGTCAACCATCAGCACATCCGCGCTGGCAGGATGGCTGGCGACGTATCCTTCCCCTTCCGCGATGATCACTTGCAGACGCTCATCATCCGCCGGCACAAAAAAATAATTGCGCGCCATCGCAACAATTTGAGGATTGATTTCGATCACGGTCGTTTTCATCCGCGGCAACCGATGATAGACGAATTTCGCCAGCGACCCCCCTCCCAGGCCAATCATCAGAATATTTTCGGGGTCGGAGTGAAACAGCATAAAACCCATCATGCATCGAGTATAGACCAGCTCCAGATCATTGGGAGCGGTCAGTCTCATGGCGCTTTGCACCATGCTATTACCCAGATGGAATGCGCGGACGCCGTCCTGCTCACTCAATTGGATGTTCGATTCATCCGGAGTACGGGTGCGCCGTTTGGAAAATCCATGCACGAGTCTGAATCCTTGAGATTATGCCTGCGCTGTAGCCACAATTCGGCTACTATTAAGCTTATCAGCGGCTACAATTCGGTATCACTATGATCCTCAAATAGCGAACCGATGTAGCGGCGATTCAGGTTAAAAAGGTAAACCATGAATAAGTTAATTGTGATTTTAGCCCTGCTTTTGTCAGCATGCGCAGGTTTCGGCATTTTCAAAC
This sequence comes from Nitrosospira sp., assembly GCA_039928555.1. Classification (GTDB taxonomy): domain Bacteria; phylum Pseudomonadota; class Gammaproteobacteria; order Burkholderiales; family Nitrosomonadaceae; genus Nitrosospira. The sequence goes on from JBDSSX010000195.1 coordinate 1,331, forward strand.
ACAAGCCTCAACTTTATGCGGATAAGTTCACGGGAAATCACGTCTCCCTTGCCAGCTGCGTGATAAACAAGCTGCGATCGGATACCCGATGGGTAATCAACGGGCTGGGATACGAGGTGCGGAGATATCCGGACATCGACGCAACAGAGGTTTATGCCTATCCGCTTGGCTCATTACCGGGCACGTATGCGCGTAACTTGCCGACGAACCCCGATGCGGTGGGGGTTTATGCGAATCCGGTGCCAAAGGTTCGTAACTATGTGGGAAGCACCTACACCGGTCCCGATTATTCGTTCCTTTTGATGATAAAAAGAACTGATAACGAATCGGTGCGCGCCACGCTGAGAGGAGATGAGTACGAAGGCAGCATAGCGTGGGGAAATTTGAAAGCTTGCTCATCTTCGTCTTCTTAAGGCTCTTTGAATAAGTCCGCTGTGGAGTGGTATGCTGGAAGAAACAAGGACTTGCTCAGAGACTCCCTGAGACCCAAGTGCCTTCTTTTAACCTGCGCATACATCCAGCGTTAACTTGCCAGGGTAAATTGCCCGGCTCACATGTATCTCACCCTCACGGGGACTGTGGGGCTCCGGATTCTCTTCGTTCGTTCATTAAACGCTGACGAAAAAAATATCCCCGGCATGACGTGTGGCATGATAATTTCCGCTTGTTCGCCGCAATAGAATGACAGTGGCCAGGATATTTGCGCGCAGCATATTTACTAAGCTTCTCAAGTGAAGTTTGGGTTTTTGACAACAGAATAAAGAACAAACAGCGCAGGGCTTGAAACGATAATGGTGAGTAAATGATGCGGTTGTTACCGATAGCGGGGCTGCTACTGGTGTTGCTGACAGCCCGGGTTTTTGCCGGAGACTTTGAAGATGGAATGAAGTTTGTTCTCAGCAAGGACTACGCCAAAGCGGTGGAATCTTTCAGAAAGGCTGCGGAGCAGGGAAATACGGATGCGCAATTCAATCTGGGCGTCATGTACGCCAAAGGCCGGGGCGTTCCCCAGGACTACCAGCAGGCGGTGGTCTGGTATCGCAAGGCGGCGGACCAGGGAGACGCACCGGCGCAATCCATTCTAGGCTTCATGCACCTCAAAGGCCAGGGTGTCACGCAGGATTATCAGCAGGCCATGGCCTGGTATCTCAAAGCCGCGGAAAAGAACTATCCCGTCGCGCTATACAATCTGGGGGTCATGTATGCCAAGGGCCAGGGCGTTGCGCAGGACTACCAGCAGGCCATGATCTGGTATCTCAGGGCCGCGGAGGAGGGGCACGCTCCCGCGCAATCCATTCTGGGCTTCATGTATCTCAAAGGTCAGGGGGTGGCACAGGACGATCAGCAGGCCGCATCCTGGTATCTCAAAGCCGCTGAGCAGGGCTTTGCGGATGCACAGTATGCACTTGGCGTGCTGCATGCGAAAGGACGAGGCGTCGCGCAGAACGACCGGGAGGCCGTTTCCTGGTATAGAAAAGCCGCTGAGCAGGGCAACGTGGACGCTCAGTATAATCTCGGGTTAGCCTACGCGAAAGGACAGGGCACTACGCAGGACGAACGGCAAGCCGCATTCTGGTATCTCAAAGCCGCTGAACAGGAAAGTACCCGAGCGCAATTCAAGCTTGCCGTCCTGTATGCCAGAGGCCGGGGGGTTGCACAGAATGACGAGGAGGCTCTATCCTGGTATCGCAAGGCAGCGGAGCGGGGATATGCTCCCGCCCAATTCAATCTCGGTGTCATGTATGCGACAGGCAAAGGGGTTACGCAGGACGATCATAAAGCCGTATCCTGGTATGGCAAAGCCGCCGAGCAGGGGGATGCGGATGCGCAATACAACCTGGGCGTAAGGTACGATGACGGCCGCGGCATCAGCAAGGACGAACAGGAAGCCCTGGCCTGGTATCGCAAGGCGGCCGAGCAAGGATACACCCGAGCCCAATACAGTCTGGGCGTGAAGTATGACAACGGCCAGGGGGTTGCACAGGATTACGAGCAGGCCCTGGCCTGGTATCGCAAGGCGGCCGAGCAGGGGCATCCGGGGGCGCAAACCAATCTGGGTATGCTGTACTACAAAGGTAATGGCGTTAAACAGGATTTCGTCGAAGCGGAAAAGTGGTTCAATATTGCCAGCACGGGGGGGTATGAGGATGCAAAATTGAACAGCGAGCTTATGGCAAAACTCATGACGCCGGAACAAATTGCCGAAGCACGGAAACAGGCCGACGAATGGAAGCAGACGCAGCAGAAATAATGCGCTTCCGTCTGTTGGCTTGATAAAAAACAGGATTTCCCCCGAAAATAGTGGCGAAGGGAAAAACTAAGGCAGTGCGGGCACATGGTTGGCCGGGGTACACCGCGAAGCAAGACAGCAGCCTATTTGGACAGCGTACTGCTCTTCTCCTTGGCGACGGGGTTGCGTAGCGTATAGCCTTTTTCTTTCATCTTGTAACCGCCATAGGCGCCCGCTCCACCGGCGACCAGATACCAGCAGCCGGAGAGCATTGGAAGCACAGCCAATAACAACCCCGCATAAATTATTCTCTTTATTTTCATTGCCTGCCACACTTGTAATTGCGGTAACCGGGTAGGAAAGCAACCCGTTTTCGAGGTTGAAATTTACCCTGTAGAACAGAAAGTTGTCAACTGTGTCATCCGGAAGCAGATATTTTCGTTAATAATACTCAGTGTGCCTCAGCGAGTAGAGGAAACCGAATTATGCGCGAGTTCCCGGTCGAGTATTCCACATCGACTGTACCAATCACATTCCGTAGGTCGTCCTATTTCCGGAAAGAATTTGGAGAGAAAATATCATGAGCCCCGCATCAAGCTCTAACGCATGGATCAAGTGGTTGACGATAATCGCTCTGGTCATGCTCCTGCCGGCATGTCAAACCGCGGATACGAGACGGGCGGGCGGCCTGATTGGCAGCATTGCCGGTTCCATTGGAGGAAGCTATCTTGGCAGCTATCTGGGCGGGGGTACGGCGGGCCGCATCGCAGGTGCTGTTGCAGGAGGTCTTGCTGGTTATTACGTAGGCGCCGGGCTTGGAAGCTATCTTGGAGAAGAGGATAAACAAAAGATGGCCCAGGCATCACAAACGGCCTTCAATACCGGCCAAACGCAGACGTTCAGCAATCCCGATACCGGTTTGAAGGGCAAGGCCGAAGTTGTCCCCTCGACACAAGCGGCACAGCAGGACGATGACTGCAAGATGATCCGGCAAACCATCGTGCTCAAAGATGGAAAAACGGTTACTGAAGATATAAAAAGCTGTAAAGATCCGCAGTAAAGTATTGCAGTGGCAAACCGGCGGATTGTCCATCAGGAAGGTAAGAACATCTTATCTGGCAAACCGATAAGATCGGAAATTACCATTTGCGGCCAGCGCTGATGCCGGCGGCGGATCGTACGTTGTCTCGGATGACTGAAGACGGGAGAACTGTAAAGAGCCGAGCCGAACACGTTTTCTGGATTGGGGACGGCCGGTGAAAGGCCCATAGTTTCGCGCTGGGCGGAAGTACTTCGGCGGGTTCACTATCCGGGTAGTCCACATCAGCTGTACCCAACACATTCCATGAATCATCCGGGTTCTGGAGGGACTTTTGGAAAGGAAATATCATGAACCACGCAATAAACGCTAACGTATGGACCAAGTGGTTAATGATAATCGCGCTGGTGATATTCCTGCCGGCATGTCAGACAGCGGATGCGACTCGTTTTGGCCGCGTGATCGGCAGCATCACAGGCTCCATCGGCGGAAGCTATCTTGGTCAATATCTTGGCGGCGGTACAGCGGGCCGCATCGCAGGTGCCGTGGCCGGGAGCCTCGCGGGCTACTATGTCGGCTCTTATATCGCAGGTTATCTTGGAGAAGAGGATAAACAAAGAATGGCCCAGGCATCACAAACGGCGTTCAATACCGGCCAAACGCAGACCTTCAGCAACCCGGATAATGGCTTGAAGGGCAAAGCCGAGGTAGTTCCCTCAGCGCAGACAGCGCAGCAGAATGGAGAATGCAAGACGATCAGGCAAACCATCGTGCTCAAAGACGGAAAAACGGTTACTGAAGATGTGAGGAGTTGTAAAGAGCCGGGTT
>JBDSSX010000196.1:0-2381 GCA_039928555.1 Nitrosospira sp.
ATTTTTATCGCGAATATTCTCTCGTTTGGCATAAAGTTTCGCGCCAGCGATCGAGAGTGCCCCCGAAGGCTCCAGGATGGTACGAGTGTCTTCGAACACGTCCTTGATCGCGGCGCAGAGGGTATCTGTATCCACCACGAGGACTTCGTCCAGCAATTCACGGCACAAACGGAAAGGTTCCACCCCCACTTGCTTCACCGCCACGCCATCCGCGAATAGCCCCACCTGGGCAAGTTTGATTCGGCGCCCCGCGCGCAACGACTGGTACATGGTATCCGCATCCACCGGTTCGACGCCGATAATCTTGATTTCCGGATGCAGTCTTTTCACATAGGCGGCAATGCCGGAAATAAGGCCGCCGCCGCCTATCGGTGCAAATATGGCGTGAATAGGGCCCGTGCGCTGACGCAAGATCTCCATTCCAATGGTACCTTGTCCCGCAATGACATCAGGGTCGTCGTAGGGATGCACAAAAGTGACACGCTTCTCCGTCGCAAACTTCAATGCGTGAGCATAAGCCTCATCGTAGGAATCGCCGTGGGTTATCACGATCGCGCCACGCGCCTCCACCGCCTGCATTTTGATTTGTGGTGTGGTAATAGGCATCACGATGGTTGCACGGCAATGAAGCCGTTGCGCCGCGAGCGCCACCCCCTGCGCATGATTGCCGGCAGAAGCCGTCACCACGCCACGCTTGAGCATGGCTGGAGAAAGCTTGACCATTTTATTGTAAGCCCCGCGCAGTTTGAATGAAAACACCTGCTGCATATCCTCGCGCTTCAGAAATAACTGATTGTGAATGCGCGCAGACAAATTGGATGCCAGCTCCAATGGGGTTTCTGTCGCCACATCATAAACCTGAGCGGTGAGAATTCTTTCGAGATAATCGTTTTTCATCACTACGTACGGTTGCGAAGTCGGAAATTGCGGATTTTAGCATGCTGGGGGCTGCTAGCCATCCAGCCGCATTGTTAAAATTGGCGGATAGGACTATTCTGATATAGGATTACTTATTTTCATTCACAAAATACATTATGACGCAAGACGAACAAAAACGCGCGGCCGCGCGCGCCGCCATTCACCATGTTCCCCCCGGTTGCGTGGTCGGAGTAGGTACCGGCTCCACCGCAAATTATTTCATAGATGAGCTGTCTAACATCAGGCACAGGATTGAGGGTGCGGTGGCAAGCTCCGAGGCAACTGCCCAGCGTCTTAGCGGACATGGCATTGAGGTTGTTGATCTGAATAGTATTGATGTACTCCCGGTATACGTGGACGGCACGGACGAAATCACCGAGCATCTGGCCATGATAAAGGGAGGTGGCGGTGCGTTGACGCGCGAAAAAATCGTCGCCGCTGTGGCAAAAAAATTTATCTGTATAGCGGACCAGAGTAAGCTCGTGCCAATGCTCGGCAAATTTCCGCTCCCAGTGGAAGTGATCCCGATGGCCCGTGGTTATGTGGCAGGTAAAATAACGCGGCTGGGGGGACAGCCGGTGCTGCGCGAGGGATTTATCACGGATAATGGCAACATAATCCTGGACGTGCATGGCTTACAAATCCTGAATCCGGTTGAACTGGAGACAACACTCAATCAGATAACGGGGGTTGTGACCAATGGTCTTTTTGCAAAGCGCGGCGCCGATGTGTTGCTGCTGGGCATCGATACCGGCATCCGGACGATTGTTATCTGATCTGATGTCATGCGGGAAGCCACAAAACTGTCACAACTTACGAGTATCATTTTTTGTTTTTCCTAACCGATCAAGGTATGCAATGGCGAGCAGCGAACACATATCCAAGCAGTTTGACGCCGATCTTGAAGCGGTGCGCACGCGTGTGCTGCACATGGGTGGATTTGTGGAAGAACAGATTGAAAAAGCCATTGAGGCGCTTACCAGTGGCAACGAAAGCCTGATCGAAAGTATTATTGCCGATGATCATCGCGTGAACGCGATGGAAGTGTCGATAGACGAAATTTGCAGCCAGATCATCGCGCGCCGGCAGCCGGCCGCGGGTGATTTGCGTATGATTATGACGGTTATCAAAACCATTACCGATCTGGAACGCATTGGCGATGAAGCGGAGAAGATCGCGCGTATGGCCAAGCTGATCTACGAAACCGACCGCATGCATATGCCACGTTTCGTCGAGATCAGACATGTCGCCCACATCGCGCTGGAAATGCTGCACAAATCGCTGGATGCATTCGCTCGCTTAGACGTGGTGGCGGCGGCTCGCGTAGTGCGCCAGGACGAACAGGTGGACGAAGAATTCCGATCCATCATGCGCCAGCTCATCACTTTCATGATGGAAGACCCGCGCAAGATTTCCACCGCCCTGGAAATCCTGTTTATAGCGAAAGCGATCGAGCGTATTGG
>JBDSSX010000197.1:0-5521 GCA_039928555.1 Nitrosospira sp.
CTCAGGGTGTCGAAATCAGCATAGCGATTATAATTAAGGTCCATTTCCATGCCATCTATGATTTCATTCAATCGTTCAGCGGTAAGATTGAATGTTTTCGACACGTTGACCAGCGCCTTCGCCACCGGGTGGCTGGGCTCACTTCCCTGCCCGGCATCAAATATGGCTGCGACTTCCTGCCGCCACCACGCGAGCTTCGTTCGCGCCACCGACGCATCGGTGCACTCATCCACCACATCGTCCACTTCACGGCAGAATGCATAAAGGGCGGTAATTGCGCGGCGCTTTTCCGGTGGTAGATAGAGAAAACTGTAATAAAAACTGGAACCACTTTGAATCGCTTTTTCCTGACAATATTGATCTGGGGTCATAATTTATTATGAAAAAACATTTGGCCGCCACTACCTGCAATTTAGTTTATGAGAGAGTGCCCATAACATTAGCGAGTGCATGTAGCACTTCGCGCTTTCAACATGGACGAAAAAACAAATTTTTATAATGGGGCAATTATACGGGGATGTAGCGTATACCGTGCACCTCAAAGTGAATCCCGGCTTGCAGTAGTTTAAGCAGATTGTGATAATAAAAAACCCCACCGTGGCGGGGTTTTTTATCGTGCTTCTTTCCAATAAGACCGATACGGCAAACCTACATATCCATGCCACCCATACCACCCATGCCACCCATACCGCCCATGCCACCGCCTCCACCGGACTCTTCCTTCGGCGATTCAGCCACCAGAGCATCAGTGGTAAGCATCAAGCTCGCTACAGAAGCAGCATGTTGCAGGGCATAACGCGTAACCTTGGTAGGATCCAGCACACCCATTTCCACCATGTCGCCATATTCACTGGTGGCGGCGTTATAGCCAAAATTACCAGTGCCTTCCGATACCCTGTTAATTACCACCGAGGGCTCGTCGCCACAGTTGGCAACGATCTGGCGCAGCGGCTCTTCCAGTGCCCGCAGAACAATCTTGATACCCGCGTCCTGGTCATGGTTGTCGCCTTTGAGGTTGGCCACTGCAGCACGGGTGCGCAACAATGCCACGCCACCACCGGGAACGATACCTTCTTCCACCGCAGCACGCGTAGCGTGGAGGGCGTCTTCAACACGTGCTTTCTTCTCTTTCATTTCCACTTCGGTGGCTGCACCCACTTTGATCAGCGCTACACCGCCAGCCAGCTTTGCCACGCGCTCCTGCAATTTTTCCTTGTCGTAGTCACTGGAAGCTTCTTCGATTTGGTTGCGAACCTGCTTGACCCGGCTTTCAATGTTTTTGTGATCGCCAGCCCCATCAATGACAGTGGTTTCTTCCTTGCCAACTTCAATGCGCTTGGCCTGTCCTAATTCTTTCAGGGTTGCTTTTTCCAGTGACAAGCCCACTTCTTCGGCAATCACTGTGCCGCCCGTGAGAATGGCAATATCTTCAAGCATCGCTTTACGGCGATCACCGAAGCCAGGCGCTTTGACTGCGCAGGTTTTCAGGATACCGCGGATATTGTTCACCACCAGGGTCGCAAGCGCCTCGCCATCCACATCTTCAGCGATAATCAGCAGGGGCTTGCCGGCTTTGGCCACCAGCTCCAGGACCGGCAGCAATTCGCGGATATTCGAAATCTTCTTGTCGTGCAGCAAAACAAAAGGATTTTCCAGCAATGCGATCTGTCTGTCGGGATTGTTTATGAAATACGGTGAGAGATAACCACGGTCGAACTGCATGCCCTCGACCACTTCCAGTTCATTTTGCAGCCCGGAACCGTCTTCTACCGTAATCACGCCTTCCTTACCCACTTTTTCCATCGCATCGGCAATGATCTTGCCAATTTCGGGGTCTGAATTGGCGGAAATACTCCCCACCTGCGCGATTTCCTTGCCAGTAGTACAAGGCTTGGACAGTTTCTTGAGTTCTTCAACTGTTGCGACAACGGCTTTATCGATGCCACGCTTCAGGTCCATTGGGTTCATCCCGGCGGCGACATACTTCATGCCTTCCTTGATGATGGACTGGGCGAGCACGGTAGCGGTGGTAGTCCCGTCGCCAGCCACGTCGGAAGTCTTGCTTGCCACTTCCTTCAACATTTGCGCGCCCATGTTCTCGAACTTGTCTTTCAGTTCAATTTCTTTCGCTACCGAAACACCATCCTTGGTAATGGTGGGCGCGCCGTAAGAACGCTCCAGCACAACATTGCGGCCTTTAGGCCCAAGGGTAACTTTAACCGCATCGGCCAGAATGTTGACTCCGGCCACCATTTTGTGGCGGGCTGAATCGCCAAATTTCACTTCTTTCGCTGCCATAATCTCTTTCTCCTAATTTCCAGAAAATATTGTTTAATCGTAGTTGGCAAACTAACCTTCGACGACACCCATGATGTCCTCTTCGCGCATCACCAGGAGCTCTTCTCCCATGACCTTAACCGTCTGCCCGGAGTATTTACCAAATAGCACCTTGTCGCCAACCTTCACATCCAGCGGACAGACCTTGCCATCGTCACCAACCTTGCCTTTACCTACAGCAATGATTTCGCCTTGATCGGGCTTTTCCGCCGCGCTGTCAGGGATGACAATACCGGATGCGGTCTTGCGTTCTTCTTCCAGCCGCTTGACAATAACGCGGTCGTGTAACGGACGAATTTGCATGTTTCTTTCTCCTGTTTTGGAATTAATACAATGAAATCTATGGGGAAACTGATATTTTTGTGTTCAGATTTCTGAGTTTGCCACAAAAACCTGTTAGCACTCACTGCCAACGAGTGCTAATAATAGGGCTTATGACCGGGAGTTTCAAGTAGATGAGCCATAAATACTTGCTGGAACGCAGCTTAAAGTCAGTCTGGCACCCCTGCACCCAGATGAAACAACATGAAATGCTGCCACTCGTTCCCATCGCCCGCGGTGAAGGTGTGTGGCTTTACGGCTTCGAAGGCGAGCGCTATCTAGACGCCATCGGTTCCTGGTGGGTCAATCTGTTTGGTCACTCCAACCCACGCATCAATGCCGCCATCCGCGAGCAGCTGGATCGACTGGAGCATGTCATGCTTGCCGGGTTCACGCATGAACCGGTGGTGGAATTATCGGAGCGCCTGAGCAAACTCGTACCGGGCAAGCTCGGCCATTGCTTTTACAGCAGCGATGGCGCATCCGCGATAGAAATCGCATTGAAAATGAGTTTTCATTACTGGCACAACAGCGGCCATCCGGAAAAAAATGGTTTTGTCAGCCTGCAAAATGGCTATCACGGTGAGACGCTGGGCACACTGTCAGTTACCGATGTGGCGCTGTTCAGGGATACCTACGCTCCGCTATTGCGCCACAGCGCGCATGTTCTCACCCCGGACTTGCGTTATGCGGCGGCGGGAGAGTCCGCCGAAGATTACACGCGACGTGCCGCAGCCGCACTGGAAGCCCATCTTGCGCAACACCATGCCGAAACCGCCGCGCTCATTGTCGAACCGCTCGTGCAGGGCGCGGCAGGCATGGGCATGTATCATCCTGATTATCTGAAGCTGGCGAGACAGATATGCGATAAGTACCACGTACATCTGATCGCCGATGAAATCGCGGTCGGCTTTGGCAGGACCGGTACCCTATTTGCCTGCGAGCAGGCCGATATCGTACCGGATTTTTTATGCCTGGCGAAAGGCTTGAGCGGCGGCTATCTGCCGCTGTCCGTGGTGATGACCACGGATTCGATATACGGGGCGTTTTATGACGATGAAGTCACACGCGGCTTTTTGCATTCCCATACCCACGCAGGCAATGCGCTCGCCTGCCGCGCCGCGCTGGCTACGCTGGATATATTCGAACAGGATAACGTCATCGAGGCTAATCGTTCGAAGGCAAATTATCTCAATCATGCGGCACGGCCGATCGCGTCCCATCCCAAAGTCAAAAACTTTCGAAACTGCGGAATGATCTGGGCATTCGACGTGGAAACTCATGACCCCGCTTTTGCCGGGAGATTCTTCCAGGCGGCGCTTGCGCAGGAATTGGTATTACGCCCGCTGGGAAACACGGTCTATTTCATGCCGCCCTATATCATTAATGAGCAGGAAATGGATTTGCTGGCGGCGGGAACTTTACGGGCGCTTGATTCATTTTGATCATCCGCGCACGGGAATTCATGCCACTTACTTTTCTAGGCGCGGCTGGCGAAGTCACCGGCTCATGTCTTCCGGTTACGTTGTGACCATGACTCGACTTAAGCTAGCCGCTTTCCTGTGTATCGCGCTTGCCGCCGCACCGCTCCCCGCGTTTTCACACAACATCCCGGTCCCCGTCAGTCAGGCGCTTAAACAGGCGGGTATTCCACAATCCGCAGTGGGCATTTACGTTCAGGAAATCGGCGCGGCCAAGCCGTTGCTCGCCGTCAACGCCAGCATGGCAATGAATCCCGCGTCGGTAATGAAGCTGGTCACGACTTTTGCCGGACTGGAACTGCTGGGACCGGCTTATACCTGGAAAACCGAGTTGTACGCCAATGGCACGCTGGAAAGCGGTACGCTACGGGGGGACCTGATTATCAAGGGTTACGGCGACCCCAAACTGAATCTGGAAAATTTCTGGCTGCTTACGCGACGCCTGCGTCAGGCCGGGTTACGCGAAATTACTGGCGACCTGGTGCTGGATAGCAGCCACTTCGATTTGCCCAACGGCAATCCGGCCGCCTTCGACGGCAAGCCCCACCGTGCATACAACGTGCTTCCCGAAGCGCTGCTGGTGAACTATCGGACCCTGGCGCTGCGCCTGATCCCGCAACCCGGAAGCAAGACTGTTCGCATCGTAGTCGATCCGCCCCTGCCCTCACTGGACCTCAAGAACAATCTGACACTTACCAATGGGCCTTGCAACGAATGGCGCGATGCGCTCGCCGCCGATATTCGTACCGCCAGCAACGGCAATGTCCACGTATCGATCGCCCTCAATGGGAGCTATTCCACCGATTGTGGCGAAAAGACCCTGTATCTCAGCGTGCATGATACCGCCGATTATATTTCCGGCCTGTTCAGGCAATTATGGGAGGAACAAGGCGGAGTATTTCGCGGCAAGGTACGCACCGGCATGGCCCCGGAAGGAATGACACCGCTGGAAATCCATCAATCCCCCCCGCTTGCGGACATCGTGCGCGACATCAACAAATTCAGTAACAATACTGCGGCGCGGCAGCTATACCTTGCGTTGGGGCTGACTAGTGCGCTGACTGCGGGGCTAACTACGGGGTTGACAGCGGGTCTGGCTGCTGGCATACCCCCGGGGGTGCCTGCGGGTGGAATCAGCGGCACAATCCACGATGCGGCGAGTGGTCATGATGGGCCGCCCGCAACGCTCGCCAAATCGGAAATGGCCCTCCGGCGGTGGCTCGCATCCAAACAGCTCAGTTTTCCGGAACTGATCATTGAAAACGGCTCGGGATTATCACGCAATGAGCGCATCAGTACCGGTCACCTGGGAGCACTTTTGCTGGCGGCATTCCAAAGCCCGGTCATGCCCGAGTTCATTTCCTCCCTGCCGATCGCGGCGG
>JBDSSX010000198.1:0-3351 GCA_039928555.1 Nitrosospira sp.
ATGCGGGACTTGCGGCGATGCACGCGTTTGAATCGCAGGTACCGGCCATTGCCGCTGTAAAGATTGACGGTCTGGCGAAGTTCTATGGAATGAATGACCCGGACAGTTATGAATTCTTTACGGTACACCAGGAAGCCGACGTGCATCACTCCCAAGCGGAATGGGCATTGATCGAGCGCTTCGCCGATACGCCGGAGAAACAGGCTGAAGTGCTGGCGGCCACCACCCGGGCATGCGACGCGCTATGGGGATTTCTCGACGGAATCTATGAGAATTACTGCCCGGACCTCGCCTGCGAGGAAGAAACCGCGGTTACGCTACACTAGGCACTAACCGGCACATATTAACGGTGAGCAAACGATGGTTCGTTTGCTCACCGGATTTAAATAATTACCTTCCCTGATTTTCTCCCTTCCGTTTCTTCCGATTCATTCGTGTTTGCTATCTGGTCAGCGAAAAACCTCATTCCAGCGGGATAATTCCGTCCAGCGTGGCAAAACAGGTATTCCTTGCGGTTGTCAGAAAATCCCGAAGATAGGGACGGGACGCGGTTTCCTTGAGTGTTGACGCGTACAGGTCGCTCCATAGTCCATTGGTCCCAATGCGGCGGGCAATCACATAGTCGTGATCCACATAGTTTTTGATGCCCCAACTGGGTAGTGCGGCGACACCACGGCGGCTGGCCACCAGTTGCAGGATGGCGACGGTCAGTTCCGCCGTGCGCCGCTGTGGCTGGATACCGGCGGGTTTCAGCACGTTAAGAATAAGATCGATGCGATCTTCCGGCACCGGATAGGTAATAAGCGTTACATCGGCGAAGTCCGCCGCATGCAGTATCCGCTTTGCGCGCAGGGGGTGCTCCGGTGCCAATACCGCGAGAATTTCAAAACGGAATAACGGGTGATGGACAATACCCCGCTGCCGCTTGTGTTCCGATCCGATGACCACATCCGCGCCTCCTTCCTCCAGCAATTTGACAGGATCGGCATGGAATCCGGAAACGAGATCCAGTTCCACGTCCGGCCAGTGCAGGCGGAATTCATCCATGAGCGGCATCAGCCAATCAAAACAGGTGTGACACTCCAGTACGATGCGCAAACTTCCCGATGCCTGTTGCGAGATTTTAGCGAGATCCCGTTCAGTTTCCTGAATTTCTTCCAATACTTTTCCGGCGAGCGCGACCAGGTGTTTTCCGGCATCGGTGAGTTCGATGGATTGTCCCCGGCGCTGTATGACCGGCAGGCCATAGTGGCTTTGCAGTGCCTTGATCTGATGGGACAACGCAGACTGGGTTAGGTGTACGCGCTTGGCCGCGCGCGACACGCTGCCGGTTTCATGCAATGCCGCAAGCGTGCGCAGGTGGCGTAACTCAAGCATGATTTCGAATATAACTATGAATACCATTCATAGTTTATTTAGAACATTTCATTTGATTCATAGCGTAGTCTGCCACACAATTGGCGCTTACGGCAACTAAGCTGGCAACTGAGCCGACAACCGGCAAGAATGAGGAGCAATCATGGCTTTGACACATAATCTCGGTTTCCCGCGCATTGGCGCGCGCCGGGAGCTGAAACAGGCGCTTGAGGCGTGCTGGCGTGGCGATATCGACGAACAACAGCTGCAAATCAAAGCGGCAGAATTACGGAAACACCATTGGATCGCACAGCGTGAAGCGGGCATTGACCTGATTCCCGCTGGTGATTTTGCACTTTACGATCAAATGCTGAACATGACGGCGCTGCTGGGCGCGGCGCCCGCGCGATTCAACGCGGGCAGTGACGAAATCGGACTGGATCTGTATTTCGCAATGGCGCGTGGAACAGCGAGTCAGCCGGCGATGGAGATGACCAAGTGGTTCGACACCAACTATCACTATATCGTCCCTGAATTCGATGCACACACAAGGTTCCGCATCGCATCGTCGCAACTCTTCCGGGAAGTGGCGGAAGCCAAGGCGCTGGGCATATCGCCGAAGGTGGTGCTGATCGGGCCGCTGACCTATTTATATCTTGGCAAAGAGACGGAGCCCGGCTTCAACCGGCTCGACTTGTTAGCGCATCTGCTGCCGGTTTATCGCGAAATTTTAGCCCGGCTCGCATCTCTCGACGTGGAATGGGTGCAGATCGACGAACCTTTCCTGGCGCTTGATTTGGGGGATGACTGGTTGAGCGGCCTGGATCGGGCATACGCCGCCTTGACCGGGACCGGAGCAAAACTGCCGAAGTTGTTACTGGCCACTTATTTTGAAGCGGTGGATAACCATGCTGTTCGCTTGAAAAAACTGCCGGTGGATGGTTTGCATATCGATTTGTGCCGTGCGCCGGATCAGCTTGATATTTTTCTCGAAGGTTATCCAACCGAAAAAGTTCTGTCGCTGGGCATTATTGATGGACGCAATGTATGGCGCGCCGATCTGGTACAGGCATTGGCGGTTCTGGCGCGCGCGCAGTCGACCCTGGGCGAGCGGTTATGGATTGCGCCCAGTTGTTCGCTGCTGCATTGTCCGGTGGATCTTGAGCTGGAAACCCGATTGGATAGCGAGATAAAGAACTGGCTGGCATTCTCGGTACAGAAGCTAAAAGAGGTATCGATCCTCGGACAGGGTCTGAACCAGGGAGAGGACGCCATACGAGAGAAACTGGATGTCTCCACCAGGGCAAGACAAGAACGCCGTGAGTCACCCCGCAACCATAACCCGGTAATGCAGGAACGCCTGCAACGCCTGACGCAGAATGACAGCCGCCGTACGAGCCCGTTCGCAGTGCGTAAGGTGCTGCAGCAGCAACGTTTTCAACTTCCAGACCTGCCCACCACAACGATCGGTTCATTTCCGCAAACCCCGGAGATTCGTCAGGCGCGTGCCGCGTTCAGAAAAGGTGAGCTCGGCAATTTGCAGTATCTGGAAGCAATGCGCAAGGAAATCCAGTTGGCAATAAGGAAACAGGAAGAGATTGGATTGGATGTGTTTGTCCATGGCGAAGCCGAGCGTAACGATATGGTGGAGTATTTCGGCGAGCAATTGTGCGGCTACGCCTTTACCGAGAACGGATGGGTGCAGAGCTACGGCTCCCGTTGTGTCAAGCCGCCAATTCTGTATGGCGATATCTATCGTCCCGAACCCATGACGGTGGACTGGATTCAATATGCGCAGAGTCTGACCACAAAGCCGGTGAAGGGTATGTTGACCGGACCCATTACCATGCTGATGTGGTCGTTCGTGCGTGACGATCAACCACGCTCGACCACGGCGCTGCAACTCGCGCTCGCCATCCGTGACGAGGTCGTCGATCTGGAGCGTGCCGGAATCGGTATTATTCAGATTGACGAGCCGGCGTTTCGCGAAGGGCT
>JBDSSX010000199.1:0-1666 GCA_039928555.1 Nitrosospira sp.
CGCATCACTCCAGCTCACATTGATCACCGGCCTGGTGCCGCGCCCCCAGCCATTATCCGAAGGCTGGTATCCGCCACAGCCACCGCCCGCCACGCAGGTATCCCACTCATCGAAAGTTACAGCGAACCTACCGATGGCAAATTTATTGCCTGGAATGGAGATCAGTTCGGGGCAATCAGTACACGCTTTATTCTCTTCACCTTGTTTCTTGCCCCCAGCCGGTAGCCGCTCGCTATCATGCCGCTTAATTTCCCCGTCAAGTTGGGCCACCCGCTGTGCTTCGATCCTCTGGAAAAAGGTATCGCTTTTTTCAAGCTCTTCCTCAAGTACCGCCCCATTGGTTGCGTTGATTTTCTCTGATGTCCTCAGCTTCGCTATCTCCGCAGGCATTTCCATGCCGGATTTACCTGTGCTGTTGAATTTGCCGTTAATCGGCATTTCCGAATTCAAGACATTAGCTTCGCGTTCGCCTGGTAACGTGGAGGCGAACGAGCGTGTTTCCGCAGATCCCGTAAAGATCAAGACGAGCAGGCAGGTATAACAAACTGATTTCATGAATGCCATTCTAAAAAGCAGGGTTGGAAATTTTCAGTACGTTTATGAGTATAAACGTACCAGGGAGCGCAGTTACTGCCTACATGGTAGCCGATGCTAACCATGGTATGGAGAAAAATTGCTTTTAAGGCGCGGGAAATTTCAGAATGATCCAACTTGCCAGTGACTTTATCGCGGGTTCAGGCATAGTATCGGCGCGACTATTTGATCCTGACTCGCAGCACCATTTTATCATCTGACTGAAGCACATCTATCCTGCGCAAGAAGTTTTGTCCAAGCAGCGCTGTATCTCCCTGGATACCGACACCTACGCTGAGACCCTCCACCACGATGCCTCCCGCTTCAATAGTTTGTTCTGAAACAATCTCGCCCATGACCGTACCGTTCGCGGTCACAAAATTAGCAGGCGTACCCTTAGGCAGATGGACGTTCCGCGCGATCTCATGACTGATAGACACCGTACTGGCTCCTGTATCCACCATAAAATCCACGGGGTAGCCGTTGATTGCGCCTCGCACATAATAATGTCCATCGCGTGATCTCGGGATCACTACTTCTCCGCTAGCCAACTTTGTACTGGCTACCGCAATCGTTGGTTTCTGGCGGGCGTCAAAGTATAGATACGCCACGCCGGAGATAACGATCCAGATCGCGAGGGCGGTGAAATGACCCCAAGGAGTGCGGCTACTCATTGTGATTAAGGGTTTCCCTATTCTGCCGGCAAGAACAGGTTCTCAACAAGCGGATAAGTTCCGCTTTAAAAAACAGAAGCACAAAAACGAGCAGCCTTCCCGCTGATGGGGCCGAATAGCTGGCTGGCATGAAACCAGCCGGAAAATTCAACCGGTATCCAAAGGATGGCACTGGTTAACCGTGTCACCGGTTGATCGGCTTATACCGGATTCGCTTCGGTTTTGCGCCTTCCTCACCCAGCCGTTTCCGTTTGTCGGCTTCATATTCCTGGTAATTGCCGTCGAAGAACGCAGCCTGCGAGTTACCTTCAAATGCGAGAATGTGGGTGGCGATGCGGTCAAGGAACCAGCGGTCGTGCGAGATGACCAGCACACAGCCGGCGAATTCCTGCAACGCGTCTTCCAGCGCACGCAGGGTT
>JBDSSX010000200.1:0-6706 GCA_039928555.1 Nitrosospira sp.
CTGATCGCGCCCAAAGGCACGGTGAATGCGGGCGACGCCGGCATCCGGGCGAACAATCTCAATATCGCCGCTCAGGTCGTGCTGGGCGCGGACAACATTGCCGTGGCCGGGACCACCACCGGCGCGCCAGTCGCGGATGCCAGCGCGGTCAGTGCCACCACCTCGGGCGCTGCCTCGCAAGGAGATGATGTATCCAAGGCGACGGCGGCTTTATCGCAGAATCTGTCGGATGCGGCACGAACTGCCGACGCGATGAGAAAGCTTAAGCCTACCTTTATTTCAGCCGAGGTGATCGGGCGTGGCGAGTAGGACGTGGCGGTCAAGAACCGATCATACCACCGTCGTCTTTGGTAATGACTACCACAGCAGAGCGCGGCTTGGATATGGATGCGGACCCGCTGGCCGTGGTCGGGCCATTGATACCGCTATCGGGCCAGGTCGAGTTCTCGGTGTAATGGGTTTGCCAGTCCTCGCCAGGGTGCTGGATGCCGATGAACAGGGTCTTGCCATCCGGGCTATGGGTAACGCCGGTGACTTCGCAGTTCTTCGGCGCGGTGAGAAACCGGCGGGTTTCGCCAGTGGAGGGGTCGGCACATAGCATGACATTTCCGCCGATGTTGGCCCAGTCGCCGGTTGCGTTGCCAATCTGGTCGGTCTGAATCCACAGGCGGCCGTCCTGGTCGAACCAGAGGCCATCCGGGGCGCCATAGTCGTCACCGATTATGTTGCCCTGGTGGTGGGGCTGCGGGGCAAGCTTGTCGCCGCATTCGACAAAAATATCCCATTCGAAATCCGTGGCATCGACCTTGCCCATGCTTTCGCGCCAGCGGATGATGTGGCCATAGCGGTTGTTCGGTCTCGGATTCGCGGCGTCCACCGGCGGCCGGGCGCTGCCGGCGCCGGTGGTGCCGTCCGGGTTGTTACCGGAGGGCGGGTTGCCGCCGCGGCGGTTGTTGTTGGTGAGGGTCATGTAGACCTCGCGCGTGACGGGGTGCGACGCTATCCACTCCGGACGGTCCATCATGGTGGCGCCCAGGCGATCGGCAGCCTGACGGGTCTTGATCAGCACTTCGGCCTGGTCGACGAAGCCGTTTTCCGGCACCAGGCCATTCTGACCCCACGTAAGGGGCAGCCAGATGCCGCTGCCGCCGGCATCGAACCGGGCGACGAAAAGCGTGCCGGAGTCCAGCAGATCGCGATTGGCAGCGCGGTTCCTGGGGCTGTATTTGTTGGCGCAGACAAACTTGTAGAGATACTCATTGCGCTCGTCATCACCCATATATAGGGTTAACGTGTTGTCCGCGCCCATCACGCTCCAGGCATTTTCGTGTTTGGTGCGGCCCAGCGCGGTGCGCTTGATCGGGGTACTTTTCTGGTTCCAGGGGTCGATTTCCACCACCCAGCCGAAACGATGCGGCTCATTCGGGTTGAGGTCGGCACGAAAGCGCTGATCGACCTCGTGCCAGCGGTAGCCGGAGCCTCCCTTGACCACGCCGTAGCGTGCCTGGCCGGCAAGAATTTCCTGCTTCCGCTGCGGGTCTGGTACGCCGATTGTATCCCCGGTCTCGTTGGAGAAATAGCCATTCCAGTTTTCCTCGCAGGTGAGGTAGGTGTCCCAAGGGGTATAGCCGTTGGCGCAGTTGTTAAGCGTGCCGAGAACGTTCGTGCCGCTGTGGTCGGTGGCGGTCTTCATCAAATCGTGGCCGGCGGCCGGACCGCTGAGCTTGCAGGGAGAGTTGCCGGTGACGCGCCGGTTAAAGGCGGAGGGGCGCTTGACTTCCCAGATGCCATCTTTTTTCCATACCTCGACCACGCTTATGCCATGCGCGGCCTGCTGGGTGCGTACCATGTCAAGGGTGATGGATGCGGCCGCGTAGCCGGATGCGGGAGTGATATTATTGACCAGGGGAGGATCGACGTACTCATGGTTGGTTACCAGCAGACCGCGGGTATTGGCGATGCCGGCCGCGCCGGTGGCGGGGAAGGGGAACAGGTGCATGCCGTCGATATGAGCGCCGAAGGTATGCAACTGTATCGCTTCGGTCATCGCGCCCGAAGAGTCCCAATGCGGCGCATTGGTGAGGGAATCGCCCCAGGCGGCCAGCACCCGGGCGGTATAGCCGGCGGGTACGGTGACCCTGTCATTCTCCGCCGAAAGATATAAATTGGCGGGCACCGAACTGAAGCCGACACCATTCAGAGGGGCGGGTGCCGCATAGGCATACTTGATCAGACCCTCGAACAAAGAACCGCCAAATGCGGCCACCGCCGTGATGCCTAGGGAACCTTGGAGGAAGGTCCGGCGCGATAACTTGCGCGCTTCGATCAGATCATGGAGGGACGGGTTGCTGGATTCGTTACTGCTGGCACGGCAGAGATTTGTTTTTCCATCGGGGTGCAGGGCGCTGCTCATCATATCTCCTTGCTGGTCAGGGTGCTCGGTTAGTGCTTGGAACTGAACCCACAGTTGTTCTACATGAGCTTATTTTCATATTTCCGTGTTACAAATGTTGTATTGCCATACAGGCTAATCTTGTTCTGGACAGATCACATCGAACGCGCTACAGCGGTAGCAGGCCGGATTAGCGCAGCGTAACTTGGCGAAAAGGCTTGAGACGAGCCTGGCAGCCTGCCGGATGGCGGTATTCAATCTTTTTGACCTTGCCGGGTCACGCTACTCTAAGTACCCTAAGGCCGGCTCCCAGTAACGCCCCGCCCCGCTCAACGGCACCATTTCGCGCCGTTGCGCCTCACTCCGTACCCTAAAAGCCGCGGGATTGGGGAATTATTTGAGCTTCATGCAATTGGCGTAGTAAGTCACGGTGGCGGGCCAGTCGCTGAATATGCCGCGAATGCCGACATCCCTGGCCAGAACGTCCAGCACTTTCATTTGGTCGCCTTCGCGCTTGATGGCGGAATCAAAAGTCTGATAATAAAAGCCGTTGCCGCCATCAGCCAGGATGCCGGAACGCTCCAGGGTCCAGGTGATAATGTCGAGTCCCGCGGCCTTGGCGTGACGGGCATACCTGGAGGCGACGATGTTCCCGTTGCCATCGATATCCAGCAGCGCAAATATAGGCGGAGCGATGATATTGATGCCCTCGGCCTTGTAGGCGGCCAATTGCGCGGCGTGGGGCAGTTCAGCTACGATATTGGCGTCGTCAAGGTAAACAGCCTGTTTGCCGAACTGCGGTTCGTTGGCGATCCAGTAGCGCACGTCGCGAATGTCGAAGGACTGGGCATACACATTCTGGGGCTTGACGTTCGTCGCCTTGTATTCGTCAATCATCTGTTGAGCATAGTGTGCCTGCGTGTAGTCGCCCACACCGTCGCCGTCGCTGTCATAAGGCATCGTCACGCTGGCGCTCTTGAGTTCAGGTGTCATTTTTACGCCCAGCGTCTTGAATAGATGGATGCTCTCCTTGTGGGTAAGCAGGGTGCCGCTGGTGGGACCGGCATACAGGTCCGTGCGCCAGTTTGGTGTGCCACCCAGATACTCCGCAACGCTCGTCGCAGCGGGGTTAAAGGCATCCATTTTGCCTTTAAGGTTCTTGAATTCCTCCACAGTGATGTCGCTGGTGCAACACTGCGCCGAAGCTTCCTGAACAAGATTTCCGGTGGCATCAAACTGGGCGGGCGTGAAAGGCCTGGTGCATTTACCAGCCAATGGCGTATCAAGAATATTGGTGGTGGTGTGCAGGTCGCACTGTGAATGGCGGCAAACCAGTTCCTTGTCCCTGGTGAAGGTCACGTCGCATTCCATGATACCCGCCCCCATGCGAGCGGCCGCCTCATAAGATTCTTTCGTATGTTCCGGAAACTGCAAAGCGGCGCCACGATGGCCAATGGAGAAATCAGTCTTGCGGAATGGGCCGTCGCCGCATTGTTCGAGCCTGTTCTTGAGAGCACTGGCCCCCATGTCATTGACGAGGAAGAAAGGACGCGGGCCAAGCTGGATATTCATGCTGTTTCTCGATTCGCCATGGTGACTATCGTCCCTGTCGTCATCATGCCGGCTCGCGGAAGAGGCGGTGGCAACGATGGATAGCGCAGCCAGTAGAAAGAAAGTTACCAGAGCGGATAAAGTGGAGTTTCGCGGAAACATGTCGACCTCGAGGTTTTATAAAAGTGTGTTTTAAGTTACATCTATAGTCATATAAATCCAGACGTTACTCGCTTTCTTTTTCATTTTAACGGGGTGTGTTAAGCCGAACAGATCAAGGGAGAAATAGGGTCTCAGAAAATTCATTCGCCGAGGTCCGCAAAAAAATATCTCTCGATCCCCGTTCGGCTGCGGAATCCCCCATGAACATGGTCAGGGATCCCTGCATTTGCGGAATTGCTTCGCCGCCAGTTCGATGACGAATCCATAGGCCGTTTTCATCACCTCCTGTTACAAACGTTGTGCTGGCATGAAGGCTAAGCCTGCGCCGAACAGACTAAATCAAATTACTCCCGCCACCTGGCCGCAATGTTGTGGATAGCACGTCCTATATTGCTTGTGCTCCCTTTCAGGTGCTTAATTTTCCCGGCTGATGGCATAGTGATCCATTCGGACCATGGTTGCTACCAATGGCTGTAACTTGCCACAGGGATAATCGCTGATTATTTAATCAGGTTGATGTTACCCATGCGCATCCTTGCGTCCCTGCTTGCTTTTGTATTGTGTACGCTGTCCTTGTCCAGTCATGCCTGGTGGAATGAGGAATGGACAGGCCGCAAGAAAATCACGCTGACCAATCCAGCAGGCGAGGTAGCGGATGCGCCGATACTGATCCGCTTGCATACGGGAAATTTCGATTTTTTCTCGGCCAATGATAACGGCAGCGACTTACGCCTGATCGCCGGGGATGACAAGACTGAACTGAAATTCCATTTTGAGAAATGGGATGTAGGGAATGAGTTGGCGCTGATATGGGTTAACGTGCCTAAATTGTTGCCGCAGACGGAAATATTCCTTTATTTCGGTAACGAGAACGCGACCTCCGCAGCGAATCCGAAAGCCACTTACGATGCCGCCAGTGTTGTCTATCATTTTGCGGAGTCGGAAGGAAATCCCCAGGACAGTGGCGTAAACGGCCTGCATGCGGTGCAGTCCTCCGTCCAGCGGCTAGCCGCCTCCTTTTCGAACGGCGGTGCCGGATTCAACGGGTCACAAAGCGTCACGCTTCCCGCCGTGAATGCGAGCAGCGGATTCAGCTTCGCGGTATGGATCAAGCCAGCCTCGCTGGATGGCGTCATCGTTCAATCCGATGGTCTGCGCGTCTCATTGGAAGGCGGCATGGTCAAGGTGCAATCGGGCGCGTCAAGCCTGGTGTCCAGCACGGCGTTGAGCCTAGGTAAATGGCATCACCTTGGGTTAACGGTATCGGATGTGCTACGCGTGTATGTAGACGGCAAACCGGCGGGCGAAGCGCCGGGCGCGGTATTGCCAGCCGGCGGCGCAACGCTGGGGACTGGATTTCAGGGTGAGATGGACGAGTTGCAGGTATCTGGCGTGGCGCGCAATGCGGACTGGATTGCGGTGCAGGCCGCGCAGGGGCAGGACGGCAAACTGGTCACCCTGGGCGAGGATGAGGCGGGCGAAGGCGGTGAAGAAGCCTCGCACCTGGGCATTATTCTGAAATCATTGACCGTGGATGGGTGGGTTGCGATTGGTTTCCTGGCGATCATGCTAATGATCGCCATATGGGTGATGTACAGCAAGGCTATCTATATTAGCCGGGTGGATAAGTCCAATCACCGCTTTATGACCAAATTCCGCGAACTATCGACCGATCTGGCGGTGATAGACAAAGCCAAGGGGTTGGGGAAAGAGTTCGAGCATTCGTCGCTGTACCGTATTTATCATATTGGCGCGGTCGAATTGACGCATCGCTTCGCCGATACCGATGCGACCCATATTGACAAGTCGCTGTCGCCGCAATCGCTCGATGCGATTCGCGCCAGCCTGGATGCGGGGCTGGTGGAAGAAATTCAGCGCATGAATAAATTCATGGTATTGCTCACCATCGCCATCTCCGGCGGGCCTTTCATCGGCCTGCTGGGTACGGTGATGGGAGTGATGATCACGTTTGCCGCGATTGCCGCCGCGGGCGATGTCAATGTCAATGCGATCGCGCCCGGCATCGCGGCTGCCCTGGCGGCGACAGTGGCGGGGATGGGAGTGGCGATCCCCTCGCTGTTTGGCTATAACTACCTGGCTTCACGCATCAAGACCATCGTATCGCGAATGCATATTTTCGTCGATGAGTTTATTACCAAGCTTGCCGAAAATTACAGCCGCTGAAAGGGAATGGCATGAAGGTTCAGGAAGACAACGAGCTTTACGACGAGATCAATGTGGTGCCCATGCTGGATCTCGCCTACGTGTTGCTGGTGATTTTCATTATCATGACGACGGCATCGGTACAGGGTATAAAAGTCAACTTGCCCAAGGCCAGCAGTTCCCCCAGCCTGGCTAAACCGCAAACCAAAGCGATCACGATCAACGAAAGCGGGCAAATATTTCTGGATGCTTATCCCGTGACGCTGGACGAGCTTCGAACCCGTCTGGGTCAATTGAAAGCGGCTAATCCCGAATTGCCGGTCGTAGTCAAGGGGGACACGGTAGTGCAGTACGGCAAGGTGATGGATGTGCTGGAATTACTGGGTCAACTGGACATCACGCAGTTGGGCTTGGTGACCCAGCGCCTGGTGAAATAAT